>CAZZLR010000027.1:0-9042 GCA_964655045.1 uncultured bacterium
GGGCTCGCTGCCGGCCTTCACTCTCGCAAAGGGGAGTAAAAATTTTCTCCTCTTCTCCTTGAGACACTGTAACGCCGCAAGAAAACAAGGGGAGATCTTTTTTGTTTTTCCGAATGAAAAACAAAGGACGGTCCGTATAGAGGAAATCATATCCGATGGACGATATATCTCCAATATAAATATCAGAGCGGTCGATCAAGGGATAAATACAGGGAGTCTCTGTAAAAAAAACAATATTTTCCCGTGATGCAAATAATCCTTTGAGCCTTTCGAGTTCGGGAAGAAAAGCACGCTCCGTATTGGGATGTGTTTTCACGGCGAGGAGACAGTCGGAAGGCAGAGCGCGCGCTAAAGCAGGAAGACTTTTCCAAAGCGTGCCGTTTTGTTCTGCATCATCCCAGGTCGGTGCATAGAGATAGGTGCATCGAGCCTGAGGAAAAGGAAAACAGTGTTGATAAAATAGCCGGTGTTTGCGCCAATAGGCAAGCCGGAAATTGCCTACCGGATAAAATCGAGGCGATATGCCGGAGGCCAGCATCGCGTCGATCATCGTTTGTCCATAGACGAAAACAGATTCATTTTCGAGCGGCTCAAAAATAGCCCCCTTCCATCCCTTATCGGAATAGCCATGAGGCAGCCAAAATGTATTTCGATCGCCAAGCCGAGGGAGGGCGGTTTTTAAAAAACATCTTGGTTCGCACGCAATCAGCGTTGCAGGAAGATCAAGTTTTCGG
Source organism: uncultured bacterium (assembly GCA_964655045.1). GTDB lineage: Bacteria > Chlamydiota > Chlamydiia > Chlamydiales > SM23-39 > CAIPFQ01. Next base: position 735 of record CAZZLR010000027.1, read on the forward strand.
TAATCTTGTTCGACGACATCAAGACTTGGATAGAAAGTACGGGCTATTTGCGCAAGAGCGCTTTCGCAAAGAATCAAGGGGTAGCCGTAGAGCGCGCAAAACGGCGCCAGATGATCGAGATAATGGAGAGAATCGTTGAAGATGAGTCCTGCAACATCTGACATAGAATCCCAGTATTCCTCAATGCGAATAAAACTTCTAGCTTGGTTTGAGGCGTCGAAAAGAAATTTTCCCTGGCGCGAACATATTTCTCCCTACCGCGTCTGGGTGTCGGAGGTTATGCTCCAGCAGACAAGAGCCTCTGTCGTCGTTCCCTATTTTCTCCGTTGGATGGAACAATTTCCGGATCCTGCAACCCTGGCCGCGGCGCCTTTGGAAACGGTCATTAAAGCTTGGGAAGGGCTAGGCTATTACAGCCGCGCGCGCAATCTCCACCGAGGAGCCAAAATAGTTGTAGAACAGTTTGGCGGTTTTTTGCCGGCAAGCAGAGAAACTTTGCTTCAAATTCCGGGGATCGGAGCTTATACGGCTAGCGCGATCTTGAGTTTTGGCTTTCATAAAAAAGCGCTGGCGATCGACGGCAATGTAGCGCGGACGGCTTCTCGTCTTTTTGCTGTGCAGGAAAATCTTGCTAAGCGCTCGGCGATGCAGGCTATCGCAGAGAAGGCCGAGGCTCTTTTAGATGAAGAGAAACCTTGGCTTTCCGCAGAGGCTTTCATTGAACTTGGGGCGACCATATGTCTTCCGCGCCCCTGCTGCGCAGAATGTCCGCTGCAAGCAGACTGTCAAGGAAAACGGTTGGGAATCGCCGAAAACCTCCCCATTAAAAATGAATCTCCTGCAATCCTTGTCCTGCACCGTACCGTTGCAGTGGTTGTTTGCGAAGGAAAAGTATGGGTTCGCAAAGAATCAAAGAAAAAACTGATGCAGGATCTCTATGAATTTCCTTGTTTTGAAACAGATTCTTTTTCTTTGGCGATCTTGGAACAGGAAATGCAATGCCAGGTACGCCGGGTGCGCTCTCTTAAACAGCAGACGGCGTTGTTTACAAGATATAGAGCGCAGCTGCGCCCCTCTGTTTTTGTCTCTGAACGATGCTCCTCCGCCGTTTTCGGGACATGGATAGACGTAGGAGAGCTGCCGTCCCTCCCCTTTTCTTCCGGACATAGAAGGATTGCGCAGGAGCTTTTGACGGAAGGTCAAGATGATATAAATAAATAGTGACTCTTATTGCTGATTTCCGTATCATTCTTGTTAAGAATGAGGAATGAATGATCTTAGACTACGCTCGCGTTACTCACGTGAAGAGCATTCTCCAGAATCTCGCAGAAACTGAGTGCCTTACTGAGCGCCTTAAGGATGATGATTTGGCACAAATCAAGGAAGTTCGGCCGAGCATAGGTCTCTTAGGCTGTGCGGATAAAAAATATTTTATAACTTCTTTGCGGGGAAGGGAAGGGCTGCAAACTCTTTTTTTAGAAGACGGGGATGACGATGATTTTTCAAAAATGATTCGTAGGGCCAAGCTGGCAAACCAGCTTGGGATTGCGATGCAGCTGACGGATCACGGCGTCAACGGAGCGAAATTTGCTCTTTCCTTAGAAGGAAGGAAAATAGGAGTGTTTAAGGCTCCTTGGGACGGGTTCTTTCATTTCTTGAATCGGGAGATCGGGTGGAGAGATATTAAAGTGGATTGTCTATTAATATTTAAATGTATTTGTATTTTTTTTAAAACCATCGCCTTGTCTGTGTATTATCTTCTTGTGTTGATTAAAGAGTTTACAAAAAAATACACATGGGGACAAGCCAGCCTATTAACTCATGGCAAGGGGGATCGGGAATTATCGGAAGTCATTGCTTATGAATTGGATAAAAAATTCGGATTTCAGGTCGTCCCTCAGGCGAAAATGGTAGACATGGGGGAGTGGAGTGGCGCTTTTATTCAATTCTTAGAAGACTATCAAAGCGCAGACTCCATTCAGCAGACGTATTTTGACCTTCGCAATACGCTCCTCGTCCAACAATTTCAAAACATGGTTGTTTTTGATTATCTCACGGGAAACTTGGATTGCAAGTCAGATAATTGGTTTGTCAAAGTGGAGAATGGCAAGATTCAAGATATCAAGCGTATCGACGCCGGAAACAGTTTTATGGTAAGAAATCCGACATCTTGGCATCAATACTTCAATAATCATCAGTATGAATGGAAGCAGTGCCCTCTTGCAGAGGCGGAATTTACACAAGCAACGAAAGAGAAGATAGCGGAGATCACTCCGTATGCATTGGATTTATTTATGAATAAATATCCGGAATTTTTCAACAACGAGAATCGATCGCTAATGCACGGTCGTCTCAGGGTTCTTCAGGAAATGGATTTAGGTGGGATTTCTACTCCGCGAGAATTGGGTGCGATTTGCAAGGATGAAGATTTTGAGCGCTTTTTCGGAAATTAGATTTGAGCGCGTCAAAGCGTCGATTTATTTGTTTCTTTTGGTATAAAATAGTATAATATTTTTGCATGAGAATCCTCCATTTGGAAGCATCCCCGGGCTGGGGTGGGCAAGAAATGCGCATTTTGCGCGAGGCTGAAGGGATGCGCGAGCGCGGCCACGAACTGTTCTTCGGCATTATGCAAGGCGGCCGTTTGATCGAAGAGGTGTGTAAAGCCGGCTTTACGGCCATTCCTCTCAATTTCCATAAACGGGGCTGGCCTCTTTGTCTTGTGCAGTTGCTTCTCTTCTTGAGACGCTATCGCATTGATCTTGTCAACACCCATTCTTCTTTAGATGCATGGATCGGTGGTATCGCCGCGCGGATCGCTTCTCGTCCTATTGTCCGCACCCGTCATCTCTCTACGCAAATCAAAGGGGGGCTCAACAGCCGAATCCTCTACGGATTCTTATCGGATTTCGTTGTGACGACATGCGCCTCGATTCTCCCTGCGATCGCAGCACAGTCGGGAAAATCTTTGGAGCAATGCGCCTCGATCCCCACGGGGATCGATTCCGAAAAAATCCTTCAGGCGCAATATACGGTCGATTTTCGAGAAGAAATTGGAATCGCGAAAAGCGATTTCCTGGTGGGAACTCTTTGTTTCATGCGTTCCTGGAAAGGAATCGACGACTTTTTGCAAGCCGCCCATCTTTTGCGTCATGAAACGGAGATTAAATGGGTCGTGATCGGGGGAGGCCATAGCGAAACGTATCGACAAAAAGCCAAAACATTGGGACTTGATGGAATCGTCTTTTTTTCGGGCCATCTCAACGATCCCTTTTATGCGCTTCGCTCCTTAGACGCTTTTGCTTTGTTGAGCACGGCGCATGAAGGCGTTTCTCAAGCGATTTTACAAGCGGCTTTTTTAGAAAAGCCTTTGATTGCCACCTCTGTCGGCGGCCTCGGAGAAGTTTGTTTGAATCTGAAGACGGGGATTTTGGTTGATCCGTTTTCTCCAGAACAGGTCGCACGCGCCGTGTTGGAGTTAAAACAAAAAGAGGCTTTGCGCACTTCCCTGGGACGCTCTGCGAAAAAATGGGTGGAAGAGAAATTTACTTTTTGCCAAATGATCGAAAAAATGGAAAATGTGTATCATCGCTTTATATAAACAACTTTTCAGGTTGTTCGGGTATAAGAGGGGGAGGCTTCCTTGGAAAAAGAAATCCCATTTTTCTTTCGAGAAAAATGGTTCGCTTTGAATTTTTATGGTTCTTTTACGCATAAGGCGGCATCGGCCGCGGCCGTTTTGACCGGAGTGATCGTTTTGCTTGTCGCTTCCTCATCGGAGCCGAAGGCGCCCGCTTTTGCAGAAGCCGAAGCGGTTTTTGCTCGATGGATTAAAGACTCTTCATCGGATGCATCCCTTTTTTACGAAATGACTTCCGCCTTGAGAAAAGTCCCTCCTCTGCAGACAAAATATGAGCCGCTGATTGCTCAGAAATTGATTGCGGGAGGCCAGTGCGCGGCTGCCCTGGAAATGGGATATCGAGCTATTGAGCGATCGCGCGCCGACATCCCTTATCACGCCCTTTTCGCCGAAACCACTTTACTGATTGAACAAGAAGCTTTTCAAAATGCTTTGGAACAAGCCGTTTCTCTCAAAACGCGGATGGAAAAAGAATGCGACGTCGCTCTCTTCATGCAAGAGCCCCTTGTAGGAGGCGCTCTTCTCTATGCACATAACCTTCTACGCCTCGCTTGCCTGCAGCAGGAACTGCGTAACTCTGCCGGAGAGTTGGCTGCTTGGCAGGATCTTGAACAGTTTCTTTCCAAAGCAAAAGGGACGAAGGCCGCTGAACGTTTCTTGAGCTGCTTTCAAGAAAAACAGCTCTCCTTGCCGGATTATATCGCTGCGCGAAAAGGGATATTGCGCCATTCGCCATAGAGAGATAGTTCTCTCGTCTAATACCAAAAGCAACAAATTCGTTGCTTTTGGTATTAGGCTAGGGAAGCGTCAGAAACCGCCCACATCCGTTAAGGGAAGCAAGACGGATAAAAGAACAAAGCCGACAAGCCCTCCAAGGACTAGTAAGAGTATCGGCTGCGCAAGGGCGCTGAATTGGACAAGAGTATTTTCTATTTCCTCTTCGTAGATTTGGGCGATTTGTTCAAAACTAAAAGAAAGGTTGCCTCCTTGTTCCGCCAAACTAAGCATGCGGGGAACTAAAGGAGGGATGAACGGGTGATGCGATAGGCTTTGCGATAACGCCTCTCCCCGGGATAATCTTTTTTCGGCGTCGAGAATGACTGTCTCCAGCAGCGGGTGGCGCATGACCGTGCGCGCCTGCGCTAAGGCCGATAATAAAGGGATGCCTCCCTCCAACAAGACAGAGGCGGCTCTCGCAAAGCGGGCAATGGCGATTTTCGCGAAAAAAGGTTGGAGCCGGGGAAGCTTTAAAAACAGTGCAAAAACCTTTTTCTTCCATCGATCTATGACGCACACAGAAAATAGTCCCGCGGCGCCCAAAAGGACTCCTATAGCGAGAACCCATCGGAATTCGCAAGCAAATCGACTGAGGGCAAAGACAATTTTTGTCAGAGGGTGTAAAGAGGTCCTTCCTTCGAATAGCTCTTGCAGGGAGGGGATGACAAAAAAGAGCAGAGCGCAAAAAATGATACAACAAAAAGATGAGAGTAAAGCCGGGTAGAGGAGGGCAGAGAGGATTTGTTTGCGCATCTTCATGTGTCTTTCTAAAAGTATTTCCAAATTTTCCAGGCAAGCGGCAAGCCGCCCTGTTTTTTCTCCATTGGCGACCATGGCGATATAGAGGACATTGAACGTGTGAGCATGCTGCTGCAGGGCTTGCGACAAAGGAGATCCCGATTTGATTTTTTCGCATAAATCCAACAGAACTCGGTGGGCGCGCAGAGCGCGGTATTTTTCTTCCAATGCGCACAGAGTTTCGAATAGGGGTAAGCCGGCGCGCAGCAGGCGTCCGATTTCACGCGTCAAATGAAATACCTCTTTTTGCGACAACGGTTTTTGGATTTCCCGATCGCTTAAAGCCTCCACTTGAATGGCTAAAATTTTTTGGCGCAAAAGTTTTTGCTTTGCGTCCGCTAAAGTCTCAGCTTCAAGAACAGCGCTTACTATCTTTCCCCCTCTGGATAAAGCACGGTAGCGGTATACTGGCATAAAAAACGACTACCCCTCATTCATGCGTGTAACGCGTAATACTTCCGCTGCGCTTGTCAGCCCCCGGACGGCCCGATCCACGCCATGCTCAAAGAGGGATATCATCCCTTGGGAAAGAGCTGCGCGTCTCAACTCCGCGGCATCTTGACTTTTCAATACCTGCTCTTTGATCTTTGATGATACGGTCATGAATTCATACAGTCCCAGGCGCCCCTTGTATCCCGTTTGAAAACATTGCGCGCATCCGGAACCTCGGAACAAAGTTTTTTGGAAATTTTGATTTCGATTGAGGCGCAGCTCTCGGATCTCCTCTTCATTGGGCACGTATTCGATTTTGCAGTAAGGGCAGATTGTCCGGACGAGCCGCTGCGCCAAGACGCCCAAGATGGACGAAGCAAGAAGATAAGGTTCGATTCCCATATCGGATAAGCGCGTTAAGGCGGAGGGAGCATCGTTTGTGTGCAGCGTACTCAAGACAAGATGTCCCGTTAACGAAGATTGAATGGCAATTTCAGCCGTCTCTCTATCACGAATCTCTCCAATCATGATCACATCGGGATCTTGGCGCAGGATATGGCGCAACCCTTTGGAAAAGTCCATGGCGATTTTTCGATTCACAGGGCATTGAGAAATGCCGGGAAGCTTATATTCTACGGGATCTTCAATTGTGACAATATTGGCCTCTTCCGCGTTGAGCTCTGAAATAGCGCTATAAAGCGTTGTGGTCTTGCCGCTTCCCGTAGGGCCTGTAACAAGGATTATTCCCTCCGGAGAATGAATCTGTTTGCGCAATGTCTGCAGGAGCTCTTGCGGAATGCCGATACGGTCGAGCCCGAGCAAAACATTGCTCTTATCCAAAATGCGTAAAACGATTCTCTCTCCATAGACGATCGGCAACGTGCTCATGCGGAAATCAATAGAGCGGGCGCCTATTTTTAATTTGAGGCGTCCATCCTGCGGCAGCCTCTGTTCGGCAATGTCCAGTTGCGCCATGACTTTGAGACGAGTGATGATCTGCGACTGGTACTCCCTCGGAGGAGAATGTCTTTTTTGCAATACGCCATCAATGCGGTAACGGATGGATAATCCCGATTCCTGCGGTTCAAAATGAATATCGGACGCCTCTTGCTGAATGGCTTCTATGAGAAGGGTATTGACCATGCGGATGGTAGGGTTTTGATCTGACGCCCCTAAAAGGTCATAGACGCCTTCTTCCGGAGAGGCCTCCGGAGAGGCTGTTTTTTCCAAGTCGGAAAAAAAAAGGCGCGCGTCTTCCGTTGTCTGTCCATAGCAGCGTTCAATGGCCGCTTCCAAAAGCTCTTGAGGGCAATAGACGGGAACAACAGGCTGATTGAAGATAAATCGAAGCTCGGCAAGGGAGTCGATGTCTAAGGGATTGGCGAAAGCGCACACCACCCCTTTTTCCGTTCGTTCCAAGGGGAGGATCTGTTTTTGCTTTGCAAAGAGATAAGGGATGAGCGCCGTCCGCTCTTGGACGAGGGGAAAATGGTCCACTGTTTCATGAATCGGCCATCCAAACTTTATGGCAAAAGAACGCGCATCCATAATTTCTCAAAAATCAGTACATATCAAAAAGCATTTGCAAGCTATTTTCAAAGAGTTTTTTCCGCTGGGCAGTCTTAGCTTCGTCGAGCCTTTCCAGAAATTCAGGAATATCCCCCGGACGCATTTGATATTCGATTTGCCGAATGCGCCGTAAATCATCGACGGGATTGCGGACAATATGAGGTGTGATGAATACGAACATTTCTGTATTGGTTTCATTGATCTTGGTCAATCCAAAGAGTTTGCCGACCCCGGGAAGATCGCCTAGAAAAGGGATCTTTTCCCGCGTATCTTCTTCCATTTTTCTTCGGAGTCCTCCTAAAATGACCGTTTCTCCATCGGCGACGCAGACTTGGTTTTCAATATGGCGCCGATTGACGGGGGGGCGGTCGTTGATGGAAAGATGCGTTGTGTCGAATTCGAGATTCGTTTCTAGGGAAATAAAACCCGGATGATCTTCGCAGTCGTCGGGAAGATGAACGGTCGGCGTAAGGTTAATGGTAATCCCATATTGCGCACGCGTAAAAGAACGCTCGAATGTGACTCCACCCGCTGCCAGTTGAATGGGAATCGCTCCATTGTCGATCGAGATTTCTTCAACAACGGAGAAATTGACAGGCGTCTGGTTAATTGCGAGTACGGAAGGATTGGCGTTGATACGTAAATCGTCTTGCGCAAGGAGAAAATTATAGGTGAGATCAAAGGCCGGCCCATGATTGCCCTCTCTGCTGAAAAGAAAGCTTAAAATCCCTTTATTCACAGCCTTCTCTTGCGTATCGAAGGAGAGGGCGTTTTTGACCGTTCCTCCGGCATTTGTGCCGAATTGGAGCAAGTTAATGCCGATTTGCTTGCGATCCGTCAATTTCTTCTCTACGAGCAGAACATCCATTTGCACCATTCTTTTTGGCACATCGAGCTTTTTGAGAAGCGATTTGATCTTTGGCAATTCTTCTCTGCGCACCACCATTAAGAGAGAACTTGTCTTAGTGTCGACAATGAAGTTGGCATAAGAGCTTTGAGAACCTTTATCGAGCAGTCCCGGCTGCACAAAAGGGGCTGTTGCCGGCAGCACCGGATTAAAAGGGGTATTGGCCGGAGGGTATATAGGCCCTT
>CAZZLR010000028.1:0-8993 GCA_964655045.1 uncultured bacterium
CCCGGGAAACCGGAGTTGCAAGTAATTGCAGATGGGGGAGAAATCCCCCTTTTTTCAAAACTTAACTAGAGGAGCGACGCTTCCTCCCAGCCCTAAATAGCTGGGTTTCCGCGTCGTCGATTTGATGAATAACGCCCCCGCCAACACAAGCCTTTCAAAAAATCACTCCATGGGAAAAATCCTGTTTTGGACCTCAGCCTTCGGCGAGCCGCTCTTCACGCTGCATAACGTCATTGCCATCATCTTGCGCAAAGATCTCGGCGCAAGCCTTTGGCTGATCGCGCTCATGAGCTGCGCCAGACCCGTCGTCGCCATCCTCTCCTTTTATTGGAGCGCAGGACTCTGCCGCAGCGGCCGCATCAAGTCCAACGTCCTCTGGGCCGGCTTCCTCATGCGCGCGCCCTTCCTCCTCTGCCCCTGGTTCGATTCCGCAGGCTTCATCGTCTTCGCCACCGTCAACTATTCCTTTTTCTACCGCGCCGTCATTCCAGGTTGGATGGAAATCATCAAACGCAACGTCGAACGAAAAGAAAGGGGACGCCTCTTTTCCCTAAGCTCCGCCTTCGCCCACGCCGAAGGAGTGATCCTGGCCATTGGCTTCGGAAGACTCCTCGATTACGACCCCAGCCTCTGGAAGATGCTCTCCGTCGGCGCTGCCCTCGTCGGTATGGGCGCTCTTTTCATCCAATCCAGAATCGTTATTGAAGAAAAACCCCTGACGCAAGAAAAACCCTCCTGGAGAGAGATCGTTGTACGCCCCTGGATGGATAGCTGGACCCTCATCCGCCGCCGCCCCGATTTCGCCCACTACCTCTGGTTTTTTATGTTCGCAGGACTCGGCCTCATGTTCATTTACCCCGCCTTGCCCATCTTCGCCGTGGATCGCCTGGGCGTCTCCTACACGATGGCCTTCGCCGGCATCTCCGTCGCCAAAGGACTCGGCTTCACCCTCTCTTCCCCATTCTGGGGACGCCGAATGGAAACAGTAAACTTATTCAAGCTCGCCGGCGTCGTCTCCCTCTCATTTGCCCTTTTCCCCCTCCTCATGGCTTCTTCTATAGGATGGATCGGATGGTTCTACCTCGCTTATTTTTGGTACGGCATCGCCCAAGGAGGCGGAAATCTGATCTGGCATATGTCCGGTCTCATTTTTGCAAAACAGGAAGAAAGCTCCCGCTTCAGCGGGATCGGCCTCATGATGCTGGGATTGCGCGGCGCGATCGGCCCATCCCTCGGCAGTTGGTTCACCGCTGTTTGGGGGCCCATTGCAGTTTTTGCCCTAGGGGGGCTCTTCTGCCTCTACAGTAGCTTTGGATTCCTCCGCAGCCGCTTTGCCCGCGAAGAAATCGCTGTAGAAAAAAATTAAATGGCAAAAATAAATTTCCGTGTATAAAAGAAGGAAAAAGAGTTCAGCGATGCGCGCCTTTTCCCCTTGTGCTTTGGTTCTTTCATGTCTTCTCCCGTTATCTATATTTTCCCTGGAACAGGGGAGTGAGCTTGCCGTCGTGCTGACGCGCACCGACGCGATCCCCCCCGAAGTTGAAAGCGCTCCCGATGCCTATTTCGAAGGATATCTGCAGGCGCTTGTCGATATGCATTATGCCGAATACCGCGTGATTGTCCTGACCAAAGATCGCAATGTTTGGTTGGCTAATTTGCCGAAAAACGAACTCGTCGCAAAAAGTATTGTCCAATTCGTCAAAGATGTTCCCGGAGTGCAGGAAGTCGTGCTCTTAAATGGCGTGCCCCCGGAAAAAGAGGAACTGCGGATTAAATATGTCGAACGGCCTCAGATTAGCGGAATCTGGTTTCCTCAAATGACAGAACTGTTCCAGCCGATCATCGGATCCCCCCGCGTCATCTCTTATACGATCGGCTACCGCAGCGGCGACCAAGTAGTCGGCAATAGCTGCGGCGACGTTTCCTTGGGAGACGATTTTCCCATTTACCGCTGGCTCGATGTCCTGTGGCACGGCGACCTCCAGATCGGGATCGAGGCCTGCATCTGGTCGGTCTTTAATTTTAACCCTCAGCCCGATATCGCCGGAGGAACGGAGCTTGTCAACACCGACTTCTATGGCGGCATTCCCATTACTTATTCGCGCAATAAATGGTCCTTCCGCCTCCGCGGCTATCATATTTCTAGCCACCTGGGCGATGAGTTCTTAATCAACCACCCCGGCTTTCACCGCGTCAATCCTAGCAACGAAGTCATCGATTTTTTTACCTCGTATCAAGCCAAAGAATCGGTGCGCCTCTACATAGGCCCCGGCGTCATCGTCCACAGCGATCCTACCTTCCGTTGGAAACCCCTTTTCATCGAATATGGCACCGAAGTGCGCTTCCTCGGCTCAAAATTTGTCAAACAACGCCTCTACGGAACGATGTACCTGACCCTCCATTTCCGCAATATGCAAGAGCTCGGCTGGAATTTCGACGGAACGTATCGCGCCGGCTACGAGTTCAGCAAGTTGCAAGGGATCGGACGCAAATTCCGCTTCTACGTTGAATACCATCACGGCTATTCCTATGAAGGACAATTCTCTAAAATGCGCGACCATTATATGCAATACAACCTCTCTTACGGATTTTGAGCTTGACGCGATTCCTTCGGAGAGTGTAGGATAAGAGCATCCTAGGCAGGAGATGAGCATGTATACTTCAAAACTTTCTTCTAACAGAGCTTTCTTAGCGCATCTCTCTCATCATCATCACGGGCATTCCGCTCGTTAAAAAACATTATTCTTGTCTCATACTTTTTAATTTTTTGGGTTTTTTATGAAGATGTTGTGCCTTTTATTGTTATCTATTTCTTCGCTTTTCTTTGCGCAAGAACCGCCGCTTGTGGTTGGAACCACTTCGGGTTATGCTCCCTATGTGAGTTTGAATGAACAAGGGGAATATGAAGGATTTGATATTGATTTCGCCCGTCTGCTCGGCGAAAAGATGCAGAGAAAGATTGTCATTCGCGACTTCGGCAGCATGCCCGGGTTGATGATGGCGCTCAAGCAGGGCAAGGCGGATCTATTGCTCTGGGCGATTTCGATCACGCAGGAGCGTAAAGAAAAAATAGAGCTGATTTACTATCAAGGAGAAATTACGGATTCAGCGCCGTTTATATTTTGGGAAAAAATCCCGCAAGGGTTGCGGGATATTGGAGATTTGGCCGGCGCTAAAGCCGTTTGCGTCGAAGCGGGATCGTTCCAGGAAGAACTGATCCGCGCTTTTCCTTCGGTAGCGATGCAATATGTCGACAAGGTGAGCGATGCGATTCTGGCGGTGCGGCATGGGAAGTGCGCGGCAGCGACCATTGATCCTGCTCTCGTCGCGGGGTACCGAGCAAAATATCCGCAGCTCAAAGTTGTTCTCCTTCCGATTCCCGCATCTTTGCAGGCGCAGGGTAATGGCATCGCAGTGCGCAAAAACAATCAAGCGCTGGCCGAAGCGGTTCAGCAAGCGGTGCGCGCTCTCAGGGAAGAGGGTAAGGTAGAAGAATTGGAAAAAAAATGGAAGATTACGCAAGCCTCTTAGAAAGATCGCTCCCCTTGATTATGCGGGGAGCGATGACGACCTTGCAAGTGTTCGGCGCTGCGTCATGCTTCAGCCTTATTTTTGGAACGGCGTTCGGCGTTTTGCTCTCTCAAAGACTGCGCATTCCCGTTGTTTCCGCAGCCATTGAAATTCTTACCTTTATCTTACGCGGCACCCCCTTTTATGTGCAGCTGCTCATCGTTTATTTTGTCTTGCCGGAGGTAGCGGGATGGAATTTTTCTCCTTTTACAGCTTCCGTCATCTCATTGGGATTTTGCTCGGCAGGCTATGTGGCGCAAATCGTGCGTGGATCGCTCAATGGAGTTCCCGCCGCGCAATGGGAAGGGGCGTTCAGTCTTGGGTATTCGATGCCTCAAAGCTTGCGCATCGTGATTTTTCCCCAGATGGCGCGCCTGGCTCTTCCTTCTTTGGGCAATGAGTTGGACGCTTTACTCAAAAGCACTTCGGTTGTCTCGACGATCGGCATGCTCGAGTTGACTCGCATGGGGATGAACTTGGTTTCGAGAGAGATGGAACCGGCGGCTCTTTATGCAACTGTGGCCGCCGTGTATCTATTGATGTCTGCTGTCTTGAACGGCCTGTTAAAATATGGAGAAAGGCGGCTTTGCTATGTTAAAAGTTGAACGGCTGAGCTTGGTGAAAAAAGGGACGGCGATTCTCGAAAATGTTTCGACGGAGTTCATGCCGGGAACGACTGCGTTGCTACTGGGCAAAAGCGGGTCGGGAAAAACCTCGTTGCTGCGCTGCATGGCGCAGTTGGAACGAGGTTATACTGGATCCGTTTGCCATAGAAACCTCGATCTCTCTCGCGCCTCTGCCAAACAACGGTGTCAAACGATTGGAATAGTCTCCCAATCTTATCCCTTATTTCCTCACTTCGATTGTTTGGACAATTGCGCTAAAGCCCTTATGATCCACTTTGGTTTGAAAAAGCAGCAGGCAAGGGATCGAGCCGCTCAAGCATTGGAAGCGCTCGGCATGGAGCGGCGTCTGCATGCAAAACCTCATGAACTTTCGGGAGGACAGCAGCAAAGAGCCGCGATTGCGCGCGCGCTCGTACTCAATCCCGCTTTCCTTTTGCTCGATGAGCCTACTTCCGCCCTGGATGGAGAAAACACCGATCGTTTGATCGAGATTTTACACACCCTCCAAAAAGAGGGAAGAGGATTTATCATCTCTAGCCAAGATGAAGCGTTTTCTCAAAAACTACATGCTCAGGTATTCGTTTTGGAAGGGGGAAAAATGGCGAACCCCTCATCGTAGATAGGCCCTTCTTTGCCGATCGGCAGCGTTCCTTCGAAAAATTGACGATACACGGCAAGACCCTCTTCGGCCGTTTGAATGCAGTAAAAGCAGTTGGAGACCCATTCCGAGCCTGCAATGGTGCCGGTTTCTCGATTGAGTTGGAAGCGGGAGGTGATTTTACGTCGCCAATAATCGGGGCTGCCGAATAAAAGAACGGGGTTGGCCGGATCGGATCCCGTTTTGCGGCGCACCTCTTCGAGCGCATACTCAAAATCCATCCCGATGCCGCCCGGGAGAAAAATGGGGAGATCGAGATAAAATTCCGCTTGCCTCTCCACCAAGCGATCGAGGCGATAAGTCATTTTCGCATCGATATAAGAGTTTTGCCGCTGTTCGTTGACAATCGTTTTTTCCGCTCTGAAATCGACAATGTTTGCACAGGAAATAATGCCGGCTTCTTTAGCCGCGCGGTTGCCGACGGCCATGGCTCCCGGCCCTCCTCCCGTAACAAGAGCCAGGGGAGTGTTTTTGCAAAGCAACGGGTGATGGACCGTTTCGCGCATGGCCAAAAGCCCATGGATGAGCGCGCGCAGCTGTTCTTCGAAAACTCCTTCTTGAAGATTAGAACCATAAACGCCCAGTACGGTTGCTTTGCGGAAAGCCTCGACAAGAGGCAAAGGAACGAAAAGACCTGCGTCTTTTTCGGGGCGCAAGACAAATTGTAGCAAGGTATGGGTCTTCTGATCGGCCCAATAGGTCGGAATGCCAAATTTTGCAAGGTCTAAGAGCATAGCGCGATCTTCGTGAGAAAAAAACTCATCGTGGGATTGTGAAGGATGTTGGAAGTAGATGCGTTTTAAACATCTGGCGATGAGATCGTTCAAAAACATCCGTTTAAGCAGAGGCGTGGGAAAATGGCGCGAGAGCAATACCCCTTGCGAGGTAATCAATCCATCTTCAATCGCTTTGAGAAAAGGATACTGCGGCTGGCTCTCAATGTATTTTTCCACAAGATGCGCTTGGCGCGAAGGATGAACGAGTCCGGGAAACTCATGCTTCAAAGTCCCTCTGATGATCCAGTCTTTATCGCTGAGCGCCCGCATTTGCGTTCCCTTGACGACAAAGACGGCAGCTAAAGATTCCTTGGGGTTGGGAGCGCTCGCTAAAGCGTCGAACACATGCTGCGGATTTTCTAAAGATGCAGTGAGCTGATCGCGGTCGGCGAAAAAAATGTGTTCGCGGTGAGGCTCGAGCGTATAAAATTCGAGGGGAATGTCATCGACCATTTGATGGCTATTGCCATAAAACTCATAAATGTCGCCGGAATCGGTAGTATCCGGCTGAAGCACCGATGCAGAAGCATGGCGGTAGCCTTGAGGGAGCAGTGCATCGACGACCCTGCCGTAAACCGTTCGTATATGCAAGGGCGCCGTCCGAACGAGGAGAATGTCCCCTTTTTCTACGATTCTGGGAGCCCCGGCATCCCAACGATGGTGTAGGTGGAGCCATTGGCGCGTGTGAGGCATATTTTGGGTTAGCGCGCGCGCCATCGTGGGCAGAAAACCATAGAGAGCAGGATCATAATGGATGACCCCGTTTTTCAGAGAAAGAAAGGCGACCGTCCGTCCTTCGGTTTTTTCTAAAATTAAATCGCCGCTCCCTTCTAGGCCGCCGAGCGAAAGGAGGGGGCGCCCCTTGCGGTCCGATCGCGTCGACATCCGCAGCAAATATTCGGGATCGCGCACGCGCCGCCTTTCATCGGCGGCAAAGAGTTTTCCTAAATAAACGCCTGCGCACAATTGATCGAGCATGGCGGCGGCGATATCGCCATAAGCCGTCAGAAGAACCTTGAGCTCGATGCGCTGGCTCGAGCGATCTAAACAATAATCTTGACCGACTCCATTGATGCCGATCTGCGCAAGAGTGCTCTTAATATTGAAAAAAACAAGATTCGGCTCGATCTCATAGCCGACGAAGCCGGGAAATACATTTTCAATGCGCACATGAGCCAGCCGTTTACGCGCGCCAACAGTTGTAATCGAGGTTGCGATGCCATCGGGGGTGACAAGATCGTAGTGATGGGGAGACAGATAACTTTCGATCAAGGGTTTGCTAATATCCTTTGTTTTTTTCATAGCGTCCCATGAGGCCGCACTTTGCGAGAATTGATCCACGCATGGCCGCCTCTACTTCTTTTTTGGAAGCTCCTTCGGGGAGGTCGAGCTTTTTGCTCAACGCATATAATTTAAAAAAATAACGGTGTTCTCCGAAGGGAGGGCAAGGGCCGAAGTATTGATTGGCGCCGGCTGTATTTCTGCCGTGAACGCCTTGAATGGGATGTTTGTCGTCGATCTGATGCGTATGTGGAGGGATGTTGAAGACAACCCAATGATCGAACATTCTTTCCGGGCGAATAGAGGCGGGAACATCGGGATCGTCCATAATGAGTACAAGGGTTTTCGCCTCGGACGGAACTTGGGCGATGGACAGAGGGGGAGGAAGATGCTTCCCCTCGCATGTGTGCAAAGAGGGGATAATTCCCCCTTCCTTGAAAGCAGGGCTCGAGAGCTTCATAAGAAAACCTTTCTTGCGACAAATTCATTTTCAAGATACAATCTTTCCATTTATGGATTCAAGAAGTTTTGGTACTCACGACGGTTCTTTCCATGCGGACGAAGTTACGGCTTGTTCTTTGTTACTCCTTTTTGATTGCATCGATCAGGAAAAGGTGCGCCGTACAAGAGATCCCTCGATCCTTGCTTCCTGCGACTATGTATGCGATGTCGGCGGCTCTTACGAGCCGACTCTAAGGCGTTTTGATCATCATCAGGCGGAATATTCGGGGCTGCTGAGCAGTGCGGGGATGGTGCTTCTTTATTTGCGGGAGCAAGGGTGGATTTCTGAGAGCTTATATGATTGGTTCGACAAAGGGCTGATCCGAGGCATCGACGCCCATGACAATGGGCGCTCCGTGCAAGAGGAGGGGGTTGCGACGTTCTCTCATGTGATTGCTAATTTTCTCCCCATATGCCATGAAGCGTCTTCTGAAGAGATGGACGCTGCTTTTTTTCAAGCGGTTTCCTTTACGCTCGTCTATCTGCGGCAGATGAAAGAGCGGCATGCGTATATGCGCCGGTGCGAAGGCATTGTAAGGGACGCAATGGCTCGGGGAGGGCAAGCTTTGATTTTTGATCGTTCCTTGCCTTGGATGGATAATTTTTTTGCGCTCGGCGGAGCAGTGCATCCTGCGCAGTTTGTAGTGATGCCGGCCGGCGGGCATTGGAAGCTGAGGGGAATTCCTCCGACGTTGGAGGAGCGGATGAAAGTGAGAAGACCTCTTCCCGCGCACTGGGCCGGACTTCATGAGGCAGAATTGCGCGAGGCATCGGGAATCGAAGGGGCGATTTTTTGCCATAAGGGGCTTTTCATCTCGATTTGGAATACGAAGGAAGAGGCGTTGCGGGCACTGCATTTGGCTTTGCAAAAGGAGGGGACGCATGACGGTATTCGCTAAAATTATTCAAGGAAAGCTCCCTTGTGTCAAAGTGTTTGAGAACGAGCGCGTTCTAGCGATTGAAGATTTGCATCCGGTCGCTCCGGTTCATATTCTGATTATGCCGAAAAAAGAGATTCCTAGCCTTCAGACTTTGGAGCCGGGGGACTTGGTTTTGATTGGCGAGATCATGGAAGTAGCGCAGAAAATTGCGATTCAAAAGGGAATTTCCGATGGGTATCGCCTTTTGACGAACAACGGCCCTGATGCAGGGCAGACGATTTTTCATCTTCATTTCCACTTGATTGGCGGCCGCATTCTCGGCGCTCTGGCATAGCTTCGAGCTTCCCAATTATACCAAAAGCAACAAATATGACATTATTTGTTGCTTTTGGTATGAAGTGGAAAAAGTGTGTTTGTGAAAACTATATTGAAACTGGCTTGTCTTGTTTCTGCGGGGGTTCTTTGCGCAAGCGAGGAAGTCTTATTGCGGCGTGTCCACGCCCATCTTTTGATTGAAGATGCTCGGTCGGCGTTGCAAGAAGCGGAGCATTTTGTTTCCGAGTACCCCGATTCCCGTTTGGCGGGGGCGGCGTTGATCGAAGCGCTTTCTTCGGGAAATCGAGAAGAAGAGGCGTTGCAAGCATGGAATGTATTATCTTTAAAATATCCAGACCTCATTTCGGATCGAAACCTTCTTGAG
>CAZZLR010000029.1:0-8867 GCA_964655045.1 uncultured bacterium
TATTCTCCTTTAAGAAAAAGAAAATAATAAAAACAAATTCAGAAAAACGAATCCCTCTTCAAACGAAAGAAGAGCCGGAGCGCGTTTTAACTGCGGAAGGATGGAAGCGCCGGCAGATGCGCTCTCTTGCGCCGGAAAAGAGAGCGAAATATCCCTAAACAACCTAAACAGGTGGGATTTATACCAAAAGAAACAAATAATGTCATATTTGAGCGCATAGAAATCTTTTCGGAAATTTTTTCCGTTATGCTAAACTGTAGCCGTTGAAAGGATGTCCGACGGGCGCTAGGTTCATCGAGTTTTGAGACGACTGCCAAGGGAACCCCGCCTCGCAGACACCCCCTCCAAGAACAAGAACCCAAAGGTGTTTTGAATATGCTCTCTATCAATCTAAAAAATAAAAAAATATTTGTTGCAGGCATTGGCGACGACAACGGTTTCGGCTGGGCGATCGCAAAGTCCCTCGCGGAAGCTGGCGCAACGATCCTTGTCGGCACTTGGGCGCCTGTGTTCAAGATTTTCACCACTTCCCTCGCCAATGGAAAATTCGACGAATCCCGTCGCCTATCCGATGGCAGAATGATGGAGTTTGCAAAAATTTACCCCATGGACGCCGTTTTCGATTCTCCCGAAGAAATTCCTCAAGAAATTTTGGAAAATAAACGATACGCCGCCCTGTCCGGATATACGATTATAGAAATAGCCAAGCAGATTCGGGACGATTTCGGCACGATCGATGCTTTTGTCCACAGCCTCGCCAATGCGCCAGAAGTCACAAAGCCGCTGCTAGATACGTCGCGCAAAGGATATCTTGCGGCCATGAGTTCTTCTTCCTATTCGTTCATCAGCCTCTTAGCCCATCTTGGCCCCCTTATGGAACGGGGCGGCTCAGCCTTGTGTTTAACCTACATTGCCTCCGAAAGAGCCATCCCCGGCTATGGGGGGGGGATGAGTTCCGCAAAGGCGGCTTTAGAAAGCGATACCCGCACCCTTGCCTGGGAAGCCGGACGGAAATGGAACCTGCGCGTTAACGCTATTTCCGCGGGTCCTTTCAAGAGCCGAGCGGCCAAAGCAATCGGAATGATTGAGGGGATGATTCGCTACTCTAAAGCAAACGCCCCCTTGTCCGATAAAGATCTTGATGGAGAAGAGGTGGGCGCCGCGGCGGCCTTCCTCCTCTCCCCCCTCGCTTCGGCCATCACGGGAGAGACACTCTATGTGGATAATGGAATGCATGCAATGGGTCTAAGTATAGACAGTCCCTCGCTCCGTTCTGAGCATTGAAACTTCCACATGGATGCGGCAAGGGCGCGTCCTCCGGAGGGTGCGCAGGGCAAGGTGCCAATCAAACGCTTCATAGACAAGCCCCCCCCTGCATCCAATTTCCGCGGGACGATTAGCGCGGGAAATCCTCCCGCAAAATTCCCCCGCTTCAGGGTCGTCGAGAACAAAGCGGATCTCCAGGCGAAATAAGGGGGTGCAAAGAGAAATTTGATCCCCTAATCGAAACAGAGTCCCCTTTTTTCCTTCAATCCAGATTTCAGTTTCTTTAGAAAGATTACAAAAAAGCGAAGCCTCCGCCGCTTCCCTCTTGCCCCCATCAAAAGGAGCATCAAGAGAAAAAGCAATCCGCGCCCCCTCCTCTTCCAAAATTCCTCCCGGAGCGCTTAAGCTATGCACCCGGCTCCCCTTCCAATAAAGGCGCGCCCCCGCCCGGTCAGACACCCACGCATAATCTTTCGGCTGCGCTGCCTCCACAGAAGGTTTTACGGGAAAAAGAGCAGCCGCGGCCAGGACAGCAAAACAAGGACGCAGAAGGCGCGGAGACAGTCCTTCGGATTCCGCCAAAGCCCATTCCAAGGCAGTAGCTTTCGGCTCCCCCCATTCTTGCACCTCGCATCCCCCTAAAAAGAGCTGGAGCCCGGAGTGATAAGGGATGCAAGAAAACGCCGTCTCCCCGCACAGCAGCTGTTCGCTCATCAGCCAATGATACCACTCCTGCGCGCCCCCCTCCGGAAGAAAATGAGTCTTCTTCCCCAAAAGAGCCTGCCAGCGATGTTCCCACAAGGGGGGTTTTTCTTCATGCCGAGCCGTCCGAAAGATCTTCATAACTGCCCTATAGAGGGACGTTTTCAAATCCCCCAACCCTTGATCGTATTTTTTAAGAATATGGACAAAGATCGGAGCCGCTTTCAGCCCCATCCAACGATCGTAACAGCGGGGAAAATCATGAAGATAAACGGGAAAGCCCCCCTCGGGGGTCTGAAAAGCCAGTAAACGCTCCAAAAGCCGTTTTCCTTCGAGTACCGAATCCACAGTACGCCGACGGATCAAAGCAAAGGCATAACAAAAATTTTCAAACACCGGAATGGCATCCCAGGCCTCCTCCTCCATGGGGAAACAATGAACAAAACCCGTCTTCGCGCTTTGCCTTTTTTTCCCCATCGCAATGGCGATCCCTAAACAATCTGAAAAAGGGGTGTTTGAGCCGGCGCGAACATTCCCGCGACGGGACGACGGGTCATGCATGTCTGTATTGAAAGGCATGGACTCATCGCAATCACTCAACTCCGAGGCATTAGCGCAGTCTGAACACAAATTTTTCAGGTTGTCTGGGTATAAATCGGCAGTACCGGAATCATCCATGGGCTCCAGTTTACAAAAAGGGGGCTTTTCTTCATACTTCGGATATGTCCTATATTCGATTCTTTGCCAATCAATCGTTTATTCCCGATGAGCAAGGGGGGCTGGCCGTTATCGCGGCAGATAGCGCCGGCGCCGCACCCCTCTATTCCAACGACCTCGGCGCGGCACTCCTCAAAATGCTCCTAACGTTCGCTGCCCTAGCCCTTCTCCTTTTTGCCTCCTACAGGCTCTTACGCCACCTGATCCGGAACAGACTCCAGAAGGGGGCGGAGAACCCCAGAATTGAAATCTTGGAAAAACGGATGATGAGCCCCAAAACCATGCTCTACCTCATTCAGGTCGACGGAAAACAGATCCTTTTCGCCGAATCCCACCTTGAGATCAAAGCTCTTGCCACCCTAGAAGAAGAAAAAGAACCAATTCCAGCTCAATAGATTACGTCAAGAGTTCAGCAGTCTTGACGAATGATTGCTAAAAATAACCCCCTTATGATACAATGGAGATCATAAGAGAAAAAACCTTATGGGAAACGCAAGCTACAAACTCCTTCCTGCAAAAAAATTACCCAAAACCGATAGGGAACAAGCCGTTCTTCTCGGTTTGGTTGAGCTCTACCTAAAAACGGGCAAACCGATTGGGTCGGTTACTCTTCAAGAACACGGATTCGACTCACTGAGTTCGGCGACGATTCGGAATTATTTTAGCAAAATGGAGGCGCAAGGATTTTTAAAGCAGCCCCATCTCTCGGGAGGGAGGATTCCGACCGATGCGGCGTTTCGTCTCTACGCGGACACCTATAAAGGGCGCGGCGTAATTGAGTCAGGGCAAGAGGAAACGTTGCTCGCCTCCTTGAAACAAGAGGGAAAAGAGGTGGCTGCGTTGATTCATCAGGCGGCTGAAGCTCTGAGCGATCTTACAAAATGCGCGGTTTTTGTTTCGACCCCCCGTTTTGATCAAGATTTTGTGCAGACCATCCGGCTCATTGCGCTCGATCCTGCAAAACTGCTGTCTATCGTTGTGACCGACTTCGGCGTCATTCGAACGGAACCCATTTACTTAGACCGCCCGGTCCCCTCCTCCTTTTTACAGAGCGCAGAGGAATATTTCCTATGGAGAATGAGTAAAGGAGAAAAACCCCTTTTCCGCGACGAAGGGGAAACAAAGCTAGCGCAGAAATTGTACAACGAGATCATGGTACGCCATGTTGTCGGATATGCCAACTTCTCACAAGAAGAGATCCTGCGCACAGGGCTCTCAAGACTTTTGGCTTATCCCGAATTCAATGACGCGGCTTCCTTTGCGAGCAGCTTAAGCTTGCTCGAAGACGATGCTCAAATGAGACTCCTCTTGCGCCAGTGCATTCAAAAAAGAGAAATGACCTACTGGATTGGCAACGACCTGTGCCCTGCCCTACCACCCGAATCCGACTGTTCCGCTCTTGCCATTCCCTATCAAATCAATCAATCCACGGCAGGGGCGATCGCTATTTTAGGACCAACGCGCATCCCCTACCGCAACTTTTTCGGATTGATCCGCCTGGTCAGCGAATCGCTCAGCCGCGCCTTAACGGATAGAGTCTATAAATATCGGATTACGTTTCGCAATCCTAAAAATGCAGCAGAATTAACAAACAAAAAAAACTTATTGGAAAACAAAAATGACTGAAGAAAATAAAGAACCGCAAGAAGATTTCAAAGAACAAGAGACGGAAATTCCGGAAGAGATCAATTGGAAGGATAAATATTTCCGCACCTTGGCTGAAATGGAAAATATGAGAAAGCGGATGCAAAAAGAGCGTCAAGATCTTTCTCGATTCGCCATTGAAAACGCCGTCGGCGAATTTCTTCCGGTCATTGACAATTTCGAAAATGCGCTCCGTTTTGCACACAACGCCGGCGCCGAAGTGAAGAATTGGGCCGTCGGATTCGAAATGATGCTCACTCAGCTCAAAGAGGTTCTCCACAATAACGGGATTAGCGCCTTTCATTCCGAGGGCAACGCATTTGACGCCGCGCTGCATGAGGCAGTGGAAGCCGTCGAAACCGATGAATACCCCGAGGGGACGATTTTGCAAGAATTTGCAAAAGGCTACAAAAGCGCGACGCGCACCGTGCGTCCTGCACGTGTGAAGGTAGCGAAAAACAAACAAAAAACAAACCTTTCCGCATCCAACGCTGCGGAAGAAACATTTATTGAAACAAAAGGAATATAATTATGGCATCGGCTAAGAAAAGAATCATAGGTATTGACTTGGGCACGACGAATTCATGCGTCGCAATTATGGAAGGAGGATCGACGATCGTCATCGCGAACGCAGAAGGCGCTCGCACGACTCCTTCTGTCATCTCTTATAAAAACGGAGAAAGGCTCGTTGGCGTGCCGGCAAAGCGCCAAGCGGTAACCAATCCCGATAAAACGCTCTATTCTTCCAAACGATTTATCGGACGGAAATTTGCCGAAGTCGCCTCCGAAATCGGCAACGTCCCTTATAAAGTGACAAAAAACACCAACGGCGACGCCGCCTTTGAAATCGATGGAAAGATCGTATCTCCCGAAGAGGCTGCTTCCCATGTCTTGATTAAAATGAAAGAGACCGCGGAAGCCTATCTCGGCGAAAAAATCACGGAAGCCGTGATTACGGTACCGGCCTATTTTAACGATTCGCAGCGTCAATCGACAAAAGACGCGGGAAAAATCGCAGGACTGGACGTCAAAAGGATCATCCCTGAGCCGACGGCAGCCGCCCTCGCTTACGGGTTGGATAAACTCAAAACGGATAAAAAAGTCGTTGTCTATGATTTGGGCGGAGGAACGTTCGACGTTTCCGTTCTGGAAATCGGCGACGGCGTATTCGAGGTATTGTCCACAAACGGCGATACGCATCTTGGCGGAGACGATTTTGACAACGTGATCATTCAATGGCTTCTCGACGAGTTCAAAAAAGAAAACGGCATCGATCTGACAAAGGATAAGATGGCGCTCCAAAGATTGCGCGACGCGGCGGAAAAAGCCAAAATCGAGCTTTCCGGAACCCTCTCCACAGAAATCAATCAGCCGTTCATTACGATGGATGCGAGCGGACCCAAGCACTTAGCGATTACGCTGACGCGGGCAAAACTCGAAAGCCTCTGTCATGATCTCATTGAGAGAACAGCCGAGCCTTGCCGCAAGGCGATGAAAGACGCCGGTCTGAGCAACGGCGATATCGGCGATGTGATCCTCGTCGGCGGAATGACCCGTATGCCGGCAGTACAACAAAAAGTGAAGGATCTGTTCGGTAAAGAGCCGCATAAAGGGGTCAATCCCGATGAGGCCGTGGCAATCGGCGCCGCGATCCAAGGGGGCATTTTCGCAGGCGACGTCAAAGACGTTCTTCTGCTCGATGTCGTCCCCCTGACCCTTGGAATCGAAACCCTTGGCGGCGTCATGACCCCGCTTATTGAGCGGAACACGACGATCCCCTCGCAGAAAAAACAAGTTTTTTCTACGGCGGCGGACAATCAGCCGGCAGTCACGATCGTGGTTCTCCAAGGAGAGCGTCCGATGGCGCGCGACAATAAGGAGATCGGCCGATTTGATTTAACCGATATTCCTCCCGCCCCGCGAGGCGTTCCGCAAATTGAAGTGGCTTTTGACGTCGACGCGGACGGTATTCTTCATGTTTCCGCAAAAGATAAGCAAAGCGGCAAGGAGCAAAAAATCAAGATCGAAGCAAAGTCGGGCTTGACAGATGAAGAAATCAAGAAAAAAGTGCAGGAAGCCGAACTGCATGCCGCGGAAGACAAAGCGAAGAAAGAAGGGGTTGAGGTGCGCAACGAAGCCGATGCCGCCATGTTCCGCGCGCAAAAATCATTGCAGGAGTACAAAGATAAAATTCCTGCCAATGTAGCGTCGGATATACAAAGCCGTATCGATGATGTGAAAAGAGCTCTGGAAGGACAGGATATTGCTTCCATCAAAGCAAAAACCGCAGAGCTGCAGACACAGATGCAGAAAATCGGCGAAGAGCTTTCAAAAGCAGGCGCGGCGCCGCAGCAGGCGTCTCCCAATGCAAGCCAAGCGGGGGCGCAGTCATCGGAGCCTCGCGTAGAAGAGGCCGAGGTAGTAGAAGACGATAAAAAATAATCGCTTGTACACAGTCAATTTCTCCGGCGCCTCTTTCAGGCGCCGGGAAATATAAACCCAGGAGTTTTTTATGAAACTAACCGAAAACATACTCAGCATCCCCCCCTATCTTTCTACAACATGGGGCAGCATTTCTTCCATGCATGCAAAAGAAGAGGCAGGGACGCTCCATTTAATCATCGCTCTGCACAGCGGACATCTAGTGGAAATTCCCTCTTTAGATCGCGAATCGATCCAAAGAATTTTCGATGCTCATGCGCAATATGCAGCGCAAGGAGGACAGGACAACTCCGTTCAATGGGCGCAAATCCCTTTCGCCGCCCCTCATTCCCTGAACGGACAGGAAGAGGCGCTCCCGGAGGCGCTTGGCCCCTTGTCGCAGCACAACCCCGATCAATCCAACCTCCCTCCCCTTCCTTCCGGGATTTTAGGAAAAATCGTTGCACTTGCGAAAAATTTAGGCATCGACGCAGACACCGTTTTCCCTACGCAAGACGCCAACTGTAATTGCATTCATTGTCAAATCATCAGGGCGCTGAAAGCGGCCGTCCAAGAGGAACCGATGCCAGAAGAAGAGGTCAGTCTATCCGATTTGCAATTCCGCAACTGGGACGTAGAAGAGACAGCCGATAAGCTCTACCATGTAACCAACCCGCTCGATCATGCAGAGCAATATCGCGTGTATCTGGGAGAACCGCTGGGTTGTACGTGCGGACAAAAAAATTGCGAACACATCCGCGCCGTACTTCATACCTAAAAAACTTTCTTTTTTCTTTATTGAGAAAAAAAGGCTGACAATTTACTATTCCATTTTTAGAATCGTTGATTGGGAGTCTCTTTATGTCTCATCTATGTTGGATTGCGTTTACGCTTGCTTCTGCATTGCAAGGGACGCCTCCCGCCCATCCAAAAACAGAATCATCCAAGTCTGCCGCGCCGAAAAAAGCGGAGCATTTCAAACCTTTTACAGGAAAAGTTCTGGGCAGCAAGGTGAGGCTTCGGGTCAAGCCGGATTTTGATGGACATATCTTGCGGCAGCTCAATAAGGATGAACTTCTTTTGATCGTTGGAGAAGAGGCCTCTTTTTATGCCGTTGCCCCTCCCAAGGAAACCAAAGCCTATGTATTTCGCAGCTACATTCTAGACGATCGCGTCGAGGCGAATCATGTCAACGTCCGTTTGGAGCCTCATCCGGAAGCACCGATCATCGCGCAGCTGCAGGCAGGCGATTTTGTAAAAGGACAAGTCTGCCCGCTCAATCATAAGTGGCTGGAAATTGACCCGCCGAAACACACCCGTTTCTACGTTTCCAAAGAATACATCGAGTCCGTAGGGGGCGCGGAGTGGATTGCCGTGGTCGAAAAACGAAACGGCGAGGCGCGGGAGCTTTTGCATCAAGCGTTTGCCCTGGCAGAAGCGGAGTGCGGCAAGCCTTTTGAAGAAATGACCCCGCAACACGCCCTCGACAAACTTCAATGGATATTGAAGAATTATAGCGATTGCGCAGAGGCGGCCGCAGACGCAAAGGAGGCTCTCCGGCTTCTCAAAGAAACCTATCTCAACAAAAAAATCGCTTATCTAGAAGCAAAGGCCGAATTATCCGCAGGGGCAAAACAAGAGCTTCTCGACAAACACCGTTTGGAAAATTCTGAACTGTTTACTCACACTCCTAAAGAGGCGGATTCGGAACTCTGGACAAAGCAGATCCAGAAAAAAACAAAGCCGGCGCGCATTTGGGATACCATTGAAGAATCCCTGTATTTAAGTTGGACGGCATTTCACTCCGGAAAAAAAATCAATGATTTTTATGCGGAACAAAAGGCAAGCGCGGCTTTGCTTGGAGGCGTGATTGAACCCTACACAGACGCCGTGAAAGATTCTCCCGGAGACTTTTTACTGCGCAGAGAAAACGGCTCTCTGATTTATCTCTATAGCACGCAGATCGACCTTTCCCGTTTTATCGGAAAACCGGTCAATATTGTAGCGAGCCCCCGTCCCAATAATCACTTTGCGTTTCCGGCCTATTTCGTCTTTTCCGTCGAAGTGAAGCCTCAAGGCGAGTAATACCAAAAGAAATAAATAATACCAAAAGAAAC
>CAZZLR010000030.1:0-8820 GCA_964655045.1 uncultured bacterium
AAAAGGGAATGGATTGCCGTCCCCGTGGGGGCGGTGCCGTCAAAATTTCTAGCAACATTCCTTCGAGATTTCATGACAAAAATAAGCTGCCCATGGCAAGGGCTATCGTAAAATAAATTGTCATTGAAAGAAAGTCATTAAAAGCCGTAACCACAGGCCCTGCGGAAATAGCAGGATCGATCCCGATGCGCACGAAAAAAAGGGGCGAGCAGACTCCGAGCACAGCTCCTGCCGTGCAGCCACCGATCAATCCGGCTCCTACGATCGTTCCAACGACGAGCGGAGACGCGGCGCCGACGACCGCCCCTCCTCCCATCCAGTCCAACCCATATACCAATACTCCGCAGCCGACGCCGAAAACCAACCCCGTGAACAGGCCGCTGCACAGTTCTTTGATTAAAGTTTCTTTGCGGCTTCCGGCCGAAAGCCCCCCCATGGCCATAATCCGCACCAAAACAGTGCTGCATTGAATTCCGATCGTACCCGACATACCGTTGATTAGGGGAACGAAAAAGAGAACGAACGTCAAAACCCCTCCCAAATGCTGTTGAAACCAAGACATGACTCCAACATTGGCAAGCCCTCCGAAAAGAGTGACAAGAAGCCAAGGAGAGCGGGTTAAAAACCGGCGGAACACCGAATCATAAACTGTAAATTTATTATTGGTACCGGCCATTTTTGCAATGGTTTCATCCGCGAGGTCCTCCATCGCCTCCACCACATCTTCATGAGCGATGACGCCGATGAGGCCGTTGTCGATATCCACAACGGGGAGGGCTGCGATTTTATAGCGTTCCACTAAGTCGATCACCTCCTCGCGCGAGGAGTCGGCCGTAACCTTATGCAAGACGGGGCGCATCACCTGGCGCAGAGGCGTCGAGGGCGGATTAATCATCATATTGCGGGCGGGAACGTACCCTTGAAGCTCCCCCGCCGGATTTAAAATGAAAATCCCCTTCGTGAAATCGATCCGCGGATTATCCCGTATGTAATCGGCGGCCTCCCTAATCGTCATATCCATCGTAAAGGCGAAAAATTCAGAGGTCATTAACCGCCCGGCACTCTTCCGATCGTGCTTCTTCAATTCCCGAATCTGCGCGGCTTTTTTGGGATCCAGCAGGTCCATAAGACGCCGGAAACGCCTCTCCGGCATATCGTCCACTACCCAGACGGCCTCGTCAATCGGCATCCTGTCAAATATTTTCTTTAATTCAATGTCATCAATTTGACGGAACAGAGTCAGGCGTGTATCGCTGTCTGTGTTAATGAGAAATTTTATTTTATCTTCCCGGTTCGGGAGGTGCTCGAACAGGACGGGGCGGACGTTATGGGGGAGGTGGAGAACGGCGTAAGCTAAGTCGATGGGAGAGTGTTCGCAGGCGATTTTTGCAATATCGTGAAGACGCACTTTAGAGGTTTGTTTATGAAACGCCCTTTCCAACTTTTCTTTGAGTAGGTCGTCGATCCGGTGAGTGGCCGAATCGGCTGCGGAGACGGCTTCGGCTTCGTCGTTTTCTTCTGAATGAATCCTCATAATTTCCGTCCTCCCGACAACTAGAATACCCCACGCGCTTTGTTTTATACAATCATTTTCGGCCTATATCCAAACAACCCGAAAAGCTGCTTGGGTATAGGCTGTAAACACCCTCTCATTCAACTTCATCCCCGAGGCGCCAGCGCAGCTTAAACACCGACTTTTCAGGTTGTTTAGGTATAGCAATTAAATATACGCTTCCTGTAGAATCTCAAACATGCAAGACCCAAAAAAAATTCGAAATATCGCAATCATCGCCCACATCGACCATGGGAAAACGACCCTGCTCGACAACTTGTTAAAACAAGGAAATATTTTCCGCGAACATGAAAAAATTCCTGAGCGAGTCATGGACAGTTTTGATCAGGAACGGGAGCGGGGCATCACGATTTACGCAAAACACACTTGCGTGTACTACAAAGATTTTAAAATCAACATTATCGACACCCCGGGCCATGCCGATTTTTCCGGCGAAGTAGAAAGGGTTCTCGGAATGGTCAACTCCGTGCTTCTCTTAGTCGATGCGCAGGAGGGCCCTATGCCGCAGACGCGTTTTGTCCTTTCCCAAGCTCTGAAAATGGGGCTGCGCCCAATTGTCGTTCTCAATAAAATCGACCGTCCTCATGCCGCTCCGGATCGGACGCTGAATCAGACTTTTGATCTTTTTCTGGAACTTGGAGCCAACGACCAGCAGCTCGACTTCCCTTATATTTACGCTTCGGGATTCAACGGCTTTGCCATCAAGAACCTCAATGATGAGCGCAAAGACCTTTCTCCTTTATTCGAACTGATTTTAACAGCGGCGCCCCCTCCTCCCGGCAATCTCGATCTCCCCTTCCTCATGCAAGCGGCGACCCTCTCCTATGATGACTATGTAGGAAGACAAGCAACGGGACGGATTCTAGAGGGAAAAATTACAAAAGGCCAAACGATTACCTGCGTCGACCGGAACGGAAAACATACGCAGCATAAAGTCGTTCGGATCGAAGGGCATCTCGGATTAAAAAAGGTTGAAGTCGAGGGAGCCGGCGCGGGGGATATCGCCACGATTTCCGGTGTTCCGGAAGTCGATATCGGCGATACTTTGTGCGCATCGGATCAAATTGTGCAGCTTCCTCCAATTACTCTGGCGGAGCCCACGGTTTCCGTAGAGTTTCTCGTCAATTCGGGTCCTTTCGTAGGACGCGACGGAAAACACGTAACGATGAATAAAATCCGCGACCGCCTCATGAAGGAAAAAAGGGCGAATATTTCGCTCAAAATCGAAGAGGTAGCCGGAAGAGACGACGCCATTCGCGTATGCGGACGCGGCGAGCTGCACTTAGCCGTTCTGATCGAAACGATGCGGAGAGAAGGCTATGAGCTGGCTCTTTCAAAACCGCAAGTCATCACGAAGGAAATCGATGGCGCAACCTATGAACCGATGGAGCGGGTGCATGTGGAGGTTCCTGAGAACTTTTCAGGGACGGTCATCGAGGATCTTTCCCGTAAAAAGGGAGAAATGCGCGAGCTTTCCACTTCCGAGCATGGGTTGACGACCATGCAATTTCTTGTGCCGACGCGCGGCTTGATGGGATATCGCAATGACTTCCTCACACGCACCTCGGGACTGGGCGTTCTCACCTCTATTTTTGAGACATTTGCTCCTTGGAAAGGAGAGATGCCGGGGAGATCGCGCGGGGTGCTCATCTCGAATAGTCCCGGCAAAGCGAATGGCTACGCTCTTTTCAACCTTCAAGAGCGGGGCACCCTTTTCGTCAAACCAACGGATGAGGTGTATGAGGGGATGATCGTGGGAGAGCATAGCCGCGACAATGACCTCGTGGTCAATGCCACAAAAGCCAAGCAGCTGACGAACGTAAGGGCTGCCGGAAGCGATGAAAATATCATTCTTTCGCCTCCGCGCAAGTTCACCCTGGAACAGGCGATTGATTACATTGCCGACGATGAGCTAGTGGAGGTGACTCCGAATTTCATTCGTCTTAGGAAGCGTTATTTAACAGAAAACGAAAGAAAGAAAAGCACGCGATAGCTTATGACTCCATCTTTGATTATTTTTGATTGCGATGGGGTTTTGTTAGAAACAGAATCTTTGGCCAATCAATTTGAAGTCGAGATGCTGACTCAGCTAGGGCATACTATTTCACTAGAAGAATATCTTACTTTCTCTTTGGGGCGCTGCTATCCGGAAGTGCAGGAATCTTTGCAACGGGAGCGGAACATGACTTTTCCCCCTCGCTTTTGGCATACTATAGAAGAAAAACAAAAAGATTTGTTCCGGGAACATCTCACACCCGTTTCCGGAGTGGAAGAATTTTTACAATGGCTCCCTTTGCCAAAATGCGTAGCTTCGAACAGCGGAAAAGAGCGGCTCCATCGCACGCTGGAATTAACAGGGATTCTTGCTTATTTTGGCTCTTCGGTTTTTAGCGCAGATCTCGTAGCAAATAGGAAGCCGGCTCCCGATATTTTCCTGTACGCGGCAGAAAAGATGGGCGTTGTCCCTTCCGAGTGTCTTGTAGTGGAAGACAGTATAACAGGAATCACCGCAGCTCTTGCGGCGAATATGAAAGTCTGCGCGTTCGGAGGAGCTAAGCACATTACGCCAACGCTCAAGCAAAATCTTTTGGCCTCCGGCGCCCACTGCTATTGCAACACCATGGATGATCTCAAAAAGATTCTATCTTGTTAAGAAGAGGCTTCTTTGCAATGCAACGAACTACCAAGCCAAAGATCGTGCGCGGGCGGCATTGCCTCTTTTCTTCTTTGTTTACTCGTTTTTGCGATCCCTCTAGAGCATATCTACAACAAATTTTTCCGTTTTTATTCGCTGACCCTCATTCCCGAAGGGCTTTCCATCCCCGAGCATTTTTATAAGAAAATCTACTTCTATCCATCGGATTGGATCGTTTTGACGCTCATTGCGCTGGCTCTCTTTTGCTTTCGCATTCCTTGGCGCTCCCTTTTTTTTTACAATGGAGCATTCTATCTATGGGTCATCCTGTTCTTATCTTTTCTTTCCCTCGCCGTTTCTCCCTTTGCTCATTATCCGGTGCCCTACACTCATTTATGGCATTTTGCCACCCCTTTTTTTCTATTTTCCTTTATGGCTAATGCCCTTGCGTCCGAGGATCGAAGAAAAATCATTGTGTTGGTCTTGGGCTGCTTTATCTGCACGGCGCTCATCCAATCGGCATTCGCCATCGCGCAGTATATGATTCAAGGTCCTTTGGGGCTGCGGCGCCTTTTTGGGGAACCGAGCGTCTTTGCCCTCATTCCCATTCCAGGGGGGCGTCGATGGATTTTCGATACCGTCGTTTCCGGGGTGGAACTCAAATCAATCATCCGTCCTTCTGGCACAATGGGACATGCCAATGTTTTGGGTCGATTTTTAGGAGCGGCTCTCATAGCCTGCTATCCGTTCTTTGAAAATCCAAAGCTAAAAAAGCCCCTCTCCCTCTGTTTTCCCTTTTTATTTTTCGCTATGACGCTCACCTTTTCGAGGTCTGCCCTTTTTGGATGGCTGTTTGGAACGCTTTTCTTTTTTTCTACAGCCGTATGGCGCAATGGTTGGCGTGCAACGCTTGTCCGTCCTTCCATAAAAAGCCTCGGGCTGCTCATCGCCGCGTCCATAACATTCAGTTTCGCTATTCTTCACGAACAGATTTTTTTGCGGGGAGGCATTGTCAATTATAATGGTGTATCGCATGGAGCTGATTTAGAGAGGCTCCATTGGCAAGCGGGAGCGTTGGCGACCATCCAAAAACATCCCCTTCTCGGCTGCGGTTTTGAACAGATTCCGGTTCCCGTGCACAACATTTATCTTTATCTTGCAGCGGAGTCAGGTCTATGTTCTTTATTGGCTTTCTTCCTTTTTATTGGGACCGTTTTAAAAATCGCTCTGCGATCGCCCCCATCTCCTGAACTAGGAGCGCTGTCTGCCATGTTCGTCGCTTCCTTGCTGATCGGCCTCTGCGAGCCTTCTCCCCCTTTTTCTCAAGAATCACGTCTTCTCTTTTTTCTGCCCGCCTGCCTGATCGCTTTGCAAAAAGAACCGAGTTTGGTACGATGGCAACGATATGGGCTCTAGAATCCCGGAAATGTTCAACGCCATTGCCTCATCTTATGACGGGATCAACCGCGTTCTTTCTTTGGGGATGGATCTTTCTTGGAGAAAGGCTCTTGCCGACCGCATTCCTTCTAAGGCAAATCTTTCCATTCTTGATCTAGCCACGGGAACCGGAGATCAAATTCTTTCTATTCTAAAAAAACATCCCTCGCCCCAAAAAATAGTGGGCGTCGATCTTGCTCAAGAGATGCTCGCGCAAGCAAGACAGAAATTACCGGCGTCAGTCGAACTTCTCTGCGCCGACGCTCTAAATCTTCCTTTTCCCGACGCCTCTTTTGACGCCGCTTCTTTTTCTTTTGGTATCCGCAATGTAGAGAATCCCCTCCATTCCCTTCGAGAAATCTATCGCGTTTTGAAACCGCGGGGACGCTGCCTGATCTTAGAATTTTCATTGCCGCCCAAGCCGGTGCGCCCCTTCTATCTATTTTATCTGCGCCACCTTTTGCCTCGCATCGGAGCTCTTTTATCCGGCAATCCGAACGCATACCGCTATCTCAATCAAACGATCGAATCATTTCCTTACGGCGACGCCTTTTGCGCGCTTTTACGCCAAGAGCGCTTTGCACAGGTGCAGGCGATCCCTCTTGCTCTGGGCGCCGTTACCCTTTATCTTGGGGATAAGCAGTGAAAATCTATTGGTCTGATCCGGAAGGAGCTCATCCTCCGAAGGGAGCCAAGTTCCTCTGCGTTCCTTTTTTCTCCGGAACGCACTCTCCATTTTCTGAACCTTTTGAGCGGATCTCGACGCTCCCCGTCCCTCAGTCCATCCGTGTTCTCAAAAGAACATTTTTCCCTTCCAAGGGAGAATGGATCTGCCGTGTAAAAACAGCCCTTGCGCAAAACATTCCCAAGGTCGTTTTGGCTCGCTGCGAGCATCTGGAGTTGGAGCAAGCGCCTGACCCCTTTGCGCTGGCTGCGGCTCTCCGAGAAGAAACCAAAGGAAATGCCCATGTGTTTTGTTTTAGCGCGGCAGAGAACGCCTTTTTAGGCGCGAGTCCCGAAAGGCTGTTTCATAGGAAGGGGCGTCTTATCTATAGCGAGGCTATTGCGGGAACGCGCCGCAGGGGCGCTACGGCCGAAGAAGACGATCTTTTGGGCAAAGAACTGTTCGCAAGCGCCAAAGATCGCGCCGAGCATCGCCCAGTACAAGAATTTTTGCGCGATACGTTGGCGCCGCTGTGTGTCCAGGCGCCGCGGTTCACGCCTATTTCCGTGAAAAAGACGCCCTATGTGCAACATCTTTTTTCACGATGCGAGGCTGTGTTGCGCGAGGGGGTATCCGATGCAGATCTTTTGGCGCGCCTCCACCCCACTCCGGCTCTTTTGGGGACGCCGCGGCAAGATGCGCTCTCTTTGATCCGAGAATTGGAGCCTTTTGAGCGCGGATTGTATGGAGGAGTCGTCGGCTGGCACACGGAAGAAGCATCCGACTGGGTGGTCGCGATCCGCTCTTGTCAAATAAAAGGAAGCTCGGCGCGTCTCTATGCGGGCGCAGGGATTGTCGCAGACTCCGATCCCGAAGAAGAGTGGGAAGAGCTGAATCATAAAACGCGGCTGTATCGCGATCGATTCCCGGGGTCATGAAAGAGGCGTTTTGGATCATCGATCAACTCGTGAAACAAGGGGTCAAGCGCTTTTGCATCGCGCCCGGCTCGCGCAGCACGCCTCTTGTCGTCGCCGCGGCAGAGCATCCTCAAGCGCAAACCTTCGTTCACTTTGACGAGAGGGCGCTTGGATTTTACGCTTTGGGCTTTGCGCGGGGCTCGCGGCAATGCACGGCCTTGATCACCACTTCGGGATCAGCGCTCGGCAATCTATTGCCGAGCGTCATGGAAGCGCACCATAAACAAGCGCCGCTCGTGCTTCTCACTGCGGATCGTCCCGCGGAGCTGCGCGATACAGGCGCGAACCAAACCACCGATCAAGTCAAGATTTTTGGAAATTTTGTCCGCTGGCAAACCGATCTTCCTCCTGTGGGAGAAGAACATTTTTTTCGTTCCATAGCGGCGCAAGGGGTCTTTCATGCCCTGCAATCGCCTCAGGGGGCTGTGCATATCAATTGCCAGTTTCGAGAGCCTCTCTATGATCCACATTTCACGCCTCCGCCCTCTGGCGCATCCATCCCCTTTTCTTTGCCGCAGAAGATCGCGCCTCCTGTTCATCTTTCTGTGCGGCGAGGTCTTTTTCTCATCGGGGAAATGGACGCCGACCCCCGTCCCATTCTCCACCTTGCGCACAGGCTGCAATGGCCTGTTTTCGCCGATCTTCTATCCCAAGCGCGCTGCTTCCCCTCTGCAGAACAAATCCGCTCTCCGGATGTTCTTTTGCATGCTCAGGCGCCAAAGCCGGAAGCCGTCGTTCACTTTGGAGGCGCCTTCATCTCGCAAGCCTTTTTGCGCTATCCTCCTACGCTGCATGTCAGCCCCTCCCCTTTTTTACAAGACCCTGCGCGCCGACTCGGAGCCAGAGTGCAATCCGATATCGCCCCTTTTTGCGCCGCCTTTTCAGCCGGATCCGATCCTGGCTGGCTGGCTTCTTGGAAAGCGTTGGAAGAGACTATCGAGCCATCGGACGCTGAGACGAGAGCCATCCAAACGTTGAGCGAGACGATTCCGGAACATTTTGCCGTTTTTTTTGGCAATGGCATGGCGGTGCGCAATGCGGATCGACTCTTTTTTCCCCAAAAATGCAAGGCGATTTTTGGACAAAGAGGTCTTTCGGGGATCGATGGCAATATTGCGCAGGCAAGAGGGCTCTCAGACGGACTTCAAGCGCCCCTGGCCGCCTTGATTGGCGATCAAACATGCCTGCATGATCTCACTTCGCTAGCGCTTCTCGCCTCCTCGGAATACCCCCTCGTCTTAATCGTATCCAATAATTTTGGAGGGCAAATTTTTTCCCGCCTGCCCATCGCCGCATGGCGGCGCTGCGATGCGTTCATGACCTTGCGCCATACGCGCCGCTTTGAAGACGCCGCGCGCCTGTTCGGCGTGCCCTATCTTTCTTCCATCGCCTTCGATCAAAGCGCCCTCATAGAAATCGCCGATCCCCCCGCCGCTTCCCCTGGAACGGATCTATAAAACATAGAATACATAATGAATTCGGTCTTGGCATCAATGCGGCATTTCTGTATCCTTTTAGTGAAAGGAATGAACCT
>CAZZLR010000031.1:0-8694 GCA_964655045.1 uncultured bacterium
TTTTATTCCGATTGACGGATGCAGAAATTCGTCGACTGGCCTGCGGAGAAAATTTTTTTTCTCTTGCAGAGAAACAAAATTGCCTTCGCTGGAGGCTATTGCGGTTGATGAGCGCGTGATTCGTCCATCATAGACAATGCAACGTTCAATGCATCGACCAGCTTCTTAGCAAGCTCTTCATGCAATGGACGT
This sequence comes from uncultured bacterium, assembly GCA_964655045.1. Classification (GTDB taxonomy): domain Bacteria; phylum Chlamydiota; class Chlamydiia; order Chlamydiales; family SM23-39; genus CAIPFQ01. The sequence goes on from CAZZLR010000031.1 coordinate 193, forward strand.
CTTGCAGCTTCAGCCGCAGCATCCATCGATTCCAGTTGCCCAAGAGAAAAAGGGAGGACGACTTGATTGTTCCCATGGGAATCGATAAATGTAAGATCTTGCGTGGAATCGCCGTCCACATAATCGAAATCGACGCTTGCCTCAACGGAAAAAGGACCCGCAATCCTGCTGCGGCTCGCCTGCTCATATACGCTTGCTTCCAAAACAACAGTTTTTCTCGCTTCGACGGCGAGAAGGTTTTTTTGATTTTTGGAACCGATTTGTTGGCGGTCTCTGCGGTATCCAATGACTTCCTGATTATTTTCTATAAGCCGGGCTTGTAGTTGATACGGAGCCTCTGATTGTGTTACATGAATGACCTCTGACAGAGCTAAGGCGCGGACAAGCTCTGCAGTAAGCGAACCATCGGAATCTCCTGCCACGTATGGGACGGAGACGGAATAATCTCCCGAACGATTTTGCCAAACATAACCGCATCCGGAAAGAAATAAGAATAAAGGAAACAGAACTAAATTAATACCAAAAGAAACAAATAATGTCCTATTTGAGCGCGTCAAAGCGTCGAAAATCGATGATCGTAATATGGCATTGTATTGACTTAATACTATGCCATTGCTGAAATATGACATTATTTGTTTATTTTGGTATAAGATTCGGGAAGGCAAGCCATCCTCTCTTGAGCCTCCATGGCAGCCTTTGTCTGAGGAAACTGCGAGAGGACTTTTGTATAGTACAGTTTTGCCGCAGGAATCTTTTTTGTTTTCTGAAAAAAGCGGCCTGTTTCCATAAGATGTTCTGCGAAAATTTCTTGAATTAAGGCCAGATCGTTTTCTGCCTGCGCAATGGTTTCTTCGCGGGGGAAAGCGAGACGGAATTTTCTCAAATTGATGTCGGCTTGACCGAGAAGAGCCGGATCGGAAGATCCCTCCTGCGCCTGAAGAAGATAGACATGGCTTTTTTCCAAAAAGCCCTGTGCGGCGAATGATTGTTTAGGGAATCGACGGATGAGGAGGTCGAGCGTTTCTAGAGCGGGCTTGTAATCTTCCGCCTTGGTTTGCAGCTCGGCTTTCCCTAAAAGGGCTTTGGCTGCCATCTCGTCGTGTGGCAAAGCCGAAATCACTTCTTCGTAAATTTGCAAAGCATCCTCTTCCCCTGAAATGATCTTGGGAAGCTTGTGAGAGCCAAAAAGAGGTTTTTTTACCCCTTGGCGAAACGCTTCGGCCACATTGAACTTGAAACGCATAGCCTCATCAAAATGGGAAGGAGCTACCGATTGATTGAGATAGGTGGAAAAATGTTCGTTGGCCAGTTCCAATTGTCCTAAATGATAAAACGATTCCCCTATGAGAAACTCAGTTTCTCCGGCAAAGGGGCTCTCCGGATAAAGGTTGGCGATTACGTCTGCATAATCAATGGCCGCCCACCAATCATTTTCCCTCAGAGCGTCTTGCAGCCGGCTGCCGAATTCAAGGGCGGATAGGTCTCGTTCCGTAGGGAGAGCTTCCTCTGCGAATCCCCCTGAGGAAGCGGCGCAGAAGAGAGGAATGAAAATAAATTTATACATAAAATGTAGAGTCTTTTTCAGAAAAAATAAGCATAACCGATAGGATTGATTGTTGTCAATCGAGCCATTCTTTTTCTCTGAAGAATTTTCGAGAGAATAAATTGTTGATTTTCATCTTGTTGCGATATTTTGCAATCGTTCGGCGCGCCAGCCGGATGTTGATTTGAGACAGTTTTTCGGTGATGACGGCGTCGCTCAAAGGCGCTTCCCTCTGTTCCTGGGCGATGAGCTGCGCGATAGCCTGCTTTGCTCGGCTGCTTGCGGAGGCAGAGGAAACAAGGGACTTGAGCGGAAGGATACCGCGGGGTGTCTGCACATATTTTCCGGACAAAGCTCTGGAGAGAGTGGATGGATGAATGCGGAGATCTTTGGCCAGAGTGTGCAGAGTGCAGGGGGAAAGCGGGCCTTCTTGCTGCAGGTAAGTTTTTTGCTTTTGGATCAAGAACTCCCCGACTTTTAAAAGGAGCCGTTTTCTCTTTTCCAGGGAACGAAGAAGCCAAGAGCCCGAAGCGTGCCACATTCTGATTTGTTTTTTTTCTTCTTCGCCTAAGTTCGTTGCGCGTACCAAGCGCAGGTGGAATTGCGGCAGGTCTTCTTCGTCGATGCGAACATGGAGCTTTGTATCTATTTGGTCGAGGATGAGATCGATACTGATGGGGATCGTGGGTTCCTGCCGAAAAACGGAGGCAGGCCGGTAGTTGAGTCGGGATAAAATTTTCAGAGCGCACAAGAATTCTTGGGAGGAGATCGTTTGCTTTATTTTCTTAAACCGCTTATGGAGAAGATCGTGAAAATGATCTTGTACGAGGCGGCGCGCGGGCGTCTGTAAAGGAAGCTGGAGCAGAAGACACTCCCGGAGGTCCCTTGCGAAGATCCCGGGGGGATCGAGTTGCTGCAAGAGCGGAATGAGGGGGTGGTTTTGTGGAGCGTGTTGTAAAAAACCCTTCTCGTCCAAGAACTCCATGAGGTGCAATGCCTCTTGCCTTTCTATTGGGTTGGGAAATTTTTCCCGGATTTGACCGGTGAGATGTTCATGTAAATTGGGAGGGGAGGCAAGAGAAGGGAAAGGTTCTTTACGTCTGGAAAAGGCTTCCCGATCGACCTCTAACAGGGGGTTATTTTCAATTTCTCTCTGTAGCCAAAGGGCAAGCTCTCCCTGAGGCAGCTGCAACATCTCCAACGCTTTGCCCAAAATAAAGGTCATAGCAAGACGGTGCCGAGGAGAAATTTTTGTCCCGATGCGCATAAATCCTCCATATCAGAAAATTGACTTTTTTCGTTACATTGTGCCGATGGAGACAAAACGATTGACATCGAACCTCGCGGGCGTTGCGGAAACCCTCTCGTGGTTTCGGGAACAACTGCGGGAGCAAGGAGAGGCGCCTCAGAAGATTGGACGCCTGGAACTGGCGTTGGAGGAGGCTTTGGTGAATGTGGTATTCTATGCCTATCCGCATGCCCAGGGGGCGGTTGAGGTGAGCTTGGAAAAAACTCCATCCCGCTTTACCTTGCAGATTCGAGACTGGGGACTCCCTTTCAATCCCTTAGAGGAAGCCCCCTCGGTTGACCGAGAGGCCTCTTTGGAAAAAAGGGAAGTAGGCGGATTGGGCATCTATCTCATCCGCAATATTATGGATGAGGTTTCCTATGTCAGAGAAGAGGGTGCAAATATTTTTACGATGAGTTCTTTTCGAAAGAAATAAGCGTTTGCTCAGTCTCTAACATATCGAGAAGAAAATGTTGCAAAACTTTGAGGACGCAACGGGGAGTGTTATACACGCCGCGCGCCGTAAAGGCCATCTCGAGATGGGCTTTTTCGGGTTGGTGCAGCGCTATCAAAACCGATGTGGTCGGATGTTCTTCTTCCGTCTTCGGGACGATCCAGACAATAAATTGCTGATTAAATAGCGTTACTTTTTCTGCGCTTTCAATGACGTGGAAATATTGCGTTAGGTCGTTAGGATCTTCTTCGTCGTGATTCATATGATCCAGCAGTCCTTGATCGTGAAGGGTTTTAAGATCAATGGAAAGAATTCCATCATGAGCGCAATGAGGCAAATCGCGGATGAATGTCTTGTATGCTTCTTCAATTTGAATCGGATTGAGCATGACGCCTCCTTTTTGCCGAGAACTCACCGTAACCTCAGATTACATTTTTTAAATTAGATTGTCAAATAATTTTCATTTTCCTACTCTCCTTCCTAAGATGCTGTTTTTATTATTGCTTTTTTGTTTCTCCCTCTGTGCAGAGCCTCTGCATGTTGCGGTCAAATCGGCTTCAGCCGTGTTGATGAACGCGGAGACGGGGAAGGTGTTGTATGAAAAAAATCCCCATGAATCGCGTTTTCCGGCGAGTACGACGAAGATCGCGACGGCGCTGTTCATTTTAGCAGAAAAAAAACCGGCCTGGGATCGAAAGCTCGTCGCTTCCGCAGACAGCTTGCGGATGAAAACGGCTAAAGAGGGCTTAGATTGCCCCCCCCACTGGTGGGATAGCGATGGAACTCGGGTGGGATACAAGGTGGGGGAGCTTTTATCTGTAGAAAGTCTTCTCTATGGCTTGATGCTCGCCTCCGGCAACGATTCCGCGAACATTTTAGCAGAGGGTCTAAGCGGCTCTACTCCTTTGTTTATGGAGGAGATGAACGCGTATTTACAGAAAATAGGCTGTACGGAAACGGTGTTCCTCAATCCCCATGGATGCCATCATCCCGATCACGTAACGACAGCATATGACCTTTGTTTAATGACGAAAGAAGCTTTGTTGCAGCCTGCTTTTTGCGAACTCGTTTCCGCGCTTTCTTATATGCGTCCCCGAACCAATAAGCAAGGAGCCGCGGAAATAAAACAATCGAATCGGCTGTTGCTGGACGGACCCTTTCGTTACCCTAAAGCGATTGGGATAAAAACAGGTTGGCATTCTGCTGGGAAAAATTGCCTGGTGGCTGCGGCAAAACACGAAGGGCGGACATTGATTGCTACGATTTTGGGCTCGGAGAACCGAACGGATCGTTATGCGGACGCAATCCGTTTATTTGAAGCGGCTTTTGCTCAGTCGCTGCAAATGCGCCGTCTTTTTGGCTTGGAACACGTCTTTGCGAGAATTTTGCCTCAGGCGAAAACGAGACTGTTAGCCGGATTGAAGCAGGCGATCACGCTTTCTTTTTTTCCTGCGGAAGAACCTTTATGCCGTGCATTTGTCTCTTGGAATCCTCCTGTTCTTCCGATTGCAAAGGGGCAAGTGGTCGGCGAGGTGCAGATCGTTGACGAGCGGGGGCGTGTGATTGCGCGCGAGGATTTAGTTGCAAAAGAAGAAGTGAAGGGAACTTTTTTCTTCAGGATAAAGAGGTTATGGGGGCGGATCTTTGGATAGATTCATAAATATGCAGCCACTGTGTTAAGGAAAGCTCTTCGGGGCGCGTTGTCGGTTTTGCCGCTGCGCAATCAAGAGCATCGAGAATCAAAGGCTCGGGAATTGTTTCTTGTAGCGAGACACGGATCATTTTACGCCTTTGCTGAAAGGCTCTTCGAACAAGGGAAAAAAAAGGTTTTGCGGAAGAGAGCAGAGGGGTTTGAAAAACAAATTTGACTACCTTGGAATCGACAGCCGGCTTGGGATAAAAGCTCGAAGCAGATACCTTGAAAGAGGTTTCCCGGCGTGTATAGAATTGTAAGAAAAGAGAGAGAGAACTCATAAGTTTTGAACCGGGCTGAGCCGCCATTCGGTCGGCTAGCTCACTTTGCACCATGATCGTCATCGTATCGACAAGGGGCGCCGCCTCGATGATCTTTTCAAGGATCGGCGTTGTAATGTGGTAGGGAAGGTTGGCGACGACTTTTACGGGCGCTGAAAAGCACGAAAGATCAAATTGTAGAAAATCGGCATGGATAGAACGGAGCCGTTTATCGGCAGTTTGAAATCGGTTGAGTTCCTGTGCAAAAATAGGATCCGTCTCGACGGCCGTGACAAATGCCCCCGATTCAAGAAGACCGAGAGTAAGACTCCCTGGGCCCGGGCCGATTTCTAACACATGATCGCCGGGAAGGATTCCGGCTGTTTTGATGATTTTGGCGACTACATTTTTATCGATCAGGAAGTTTTGAGAGAGTTTTCGATTTGGACGTCTTCCTTGCTGTTCTAAAAAAGTAAGTAATTCAGATAAGGTCATTGGATAGAAAAAGGATGCATGTCCTCCGGCAAAGTGCTTTGCAAGAAGGAAGGATCGAATCCATAGCGCTTGCGCAATTTTTGGACATATTGTTGAGACTGTTGTACAAGAGCCTTTTGCATGAGTTCCTCGCGTAGAGTATGGCCGAGCTCTTGAAAGGTAGGCGCCCGATGCTCTTGTCTTTCTGCTAAATAAAAAATACGAACGATGTGTTGATTGGCCGTGCGGCTTTTTTGTGTAATGGGCGCGCTGAAGTCGCCGGGCGAAAGGGTTGCGAGGGGACGCTTATGGGTTTCTGAAATTTCCAAATCGGAAGCGGTATAGAGAGGAGAAATGTGCACTTGGGGTGAGATCGCCGTCAGTTCGTCGGCGATCAGCTCGGGGCTGACTTGTCTTTCGATCAGGCATTGATGGATTTTGCGTGCTGCTTCACGACATTTCTCTCCCCGTACGGAAACGATTCGATAGGCAAGTTCTTGATGGGAAGGATTTTTTTCAATATGCGCTCTATAGGCCTGTTTTAGTTCTCCGGGCGTTACCTTCTGCATCGCCTTAGCCTGGATGAACCACCAGCTCATGCGCTGCACGATCATTTCCTCGCGCATCATCCGTGCCGCTTCCTCAAAGGAAAGACCGATTTCGTCGAGGGTCAGCAGCGTGTTAGGACCGAATCGATTCTCGATGGCCTCCCGTACTTCTGCATCCGAAACCTGAATTTCATGGTCTGCCGCATCGGCGAGGATTAATTCATTGTCAATCATTTCCATGAGGACGGGACGCCAGCTCGCGGTATAAAATTGATAAAGAGTCTGAGGCGATCCCTTGAGGTGGGGGTAGCGTTGATGGAAGATCATGTCCATTTTTTTTTTGACGTCCATCATGGAAATCGTCTTTCCATTCACTTGGGCGGCGATAGAATTTTGTACGGTAACGAGCGATCCGCCGGATGTTTCCGTAAAAATGGGAGGAGAAGGAATTTGCGCCAATAAGGGGATAGTGGCGAAAAGCAAGGCTCTGATAAACATGCTAGGCAGCATATCATAGTTCTGATTTTTCGATAAAGTGGAGTTCTTGCAAGAGGCGTGCGGACGCCCCTTAGGTCGGCATCGTAAAGAGCGCTGCGAAAAAGCCGTCCATCCCCCCTTCCTGGGGTAAGAGGGCGAGGGGAGAATCTTCCAAGAGAAGAGGCGATGCGTTAAGAATAAAATTGACTTGGTCTTGGTTTTCTTCAGCCAGAATGCTGCATGTTGCATAAACAAGGCTTCCCCCCGGTTTGAGATAGGAAATCGCTTCCAGGGCAATGGCTCTTTGGGTTTCGACTAACCGTTGCAGCATCGCCTCATCGAGGCGCCACTTTTGGTCGGGGTTGCGCCGCAGCGTTCCCGTTCCGCTGCAGGGAACGTCGATTAGGACTCGGTCGCACTTGCGCTTAAGACGCGCCCATTGGGGGTGGAGAGGCTCCAAGCATTGCGCATTTTGAATCCCGGCTCTGCGCAATCTTTTTTTCGCTTCCGCGAGGGCTGTCTTACGGATGTCGTGCAGATAGATTTGTCCGCGCCCTTGCATGGCGGGAGCAAAAGCGAGGGTTTTTCCTCCCGAACCGCTGCAAAAATCCAGAACCGTGTCCCCGGGTTTCGGATTGACTCGAGAAGCGATGATCTGGCTTCCCTCGTCCTGCACCTCAAATAACCCTTCCTTGAATTCGGGAAGGGAAAAAAGAGAAGTCCTTTTTTGAAAGAATAGTCCCGCCGGAGCCAGGACGCAGGGGAGGGGGGACAGGTGCTTCCATCGATTGAGTAGCTCCTCGCGGGAAGTTTTTAATAGGTTCGCCCGTACGGCAACCGGAGCTTCCGTATTGCAGACCCGGCATAATTCCCGTGCTTGCTTCAATCCGTATTGCTTTTGAAGGCGGTCGAAAAGAAGTTGCGGAACGCCGAGTTTCACGTGTTCCGGCAAAGAGGCGTCGGCATGTCTTGCATGGATCGACCGAAAGCATTGAAGGCGTTCCAAAGGGGAAGGGGAAGGGCAAAGATGATCGATGAGATTTTTCCAGCGCACCATGCCGTACAGGGTGTTTCCAATGATACGGCGGTCTTGAGCGCCAAGACTCTTATGCGCCCTGAAATAATCCCCAAGACTCCGATCGAGCGGCCGGGCGTCGGCTTCGTAGGTCGATAGAAAGGCGGCGATATGAAAATCGCAGAAGGGAAGCTTTGTCATAAGTGAAGAGTATACCCTGAATAGGGAGATATTTTCCAGACGCCATACTCAAACAGCCTGAAGAGCAGATGCCCGCCTTTCCGGTTATTGGGATAGACTAGCCCTTTTCGAATATCTCGGAATATGCGATCCTTCGGATATGGACTATGGGAGATCCATTCTTGCTTTTTTCGCCCGAGCCTCGATGAGCGCCCTTTTTCTTGCGTCCGGAGTGAATAAAATAATTTACTGGACAGAGTCTGAAAAAACATTCATGAGAGCGGCGGGAGATTGGCAAGTCTACACGGTGGCCTCTGACGCCTGTCAGGCGTTTTTTGGGGCGGTTCTCCTTTGGGCTCCTTTTATTTTAGCTTTTTTTACCGGACTGCAGCTCATAGGGGGTCTTCTGCTTCTTCTGGGAAGAAAGGAGAGGCTCGGAGCATTTTTCCTCATATTATTTTTGCTGCCTATGACCGTTTTGACAGAGCCTTTCTGGTTCTTGGAAGGATTGCAGCAGGAGTCAGCGCTCTCTCTGTTCCTCCGCGATCTTGCCGTTCTCGGGGGGCTTTT
>CAZZLR010000032.1:0-8679 GCA_964655045.1 uncultured bacterium
GAACGATGGGTGTGTTTTTTGATCCGTTGAGAGATTCCAATGTCCCTTATGTTCGTTCCGCATTTAAATATGGGGAAAAGAAGGTTGTTTTTTGCCGTTTCGGGACGCCTACGATAGAGCAGCTGCCTCTTTCTTTTGACAAGATAAGGAACAAATTAAACTCGCTCAAAAACCAAGTTTCAAGCGCCTTGACCAACCCCTTCAAGAATAAGAAGTCTGAGGAAAAGAAACCGGCGGATAATCTGTTCCAATCTATGAGTATTGAAGATCAAGCGGAACAGAATACGATAGAGAAAGAGCTAGCAGACAATCCGACTCAGATCACGATCGACCCTATGTTTTATGGGGCGCTGGATTGGATGCAGCAGAAGGGGAAACAATTTCTGTATGTGAATCATCAGAAAATGGACGGAGCCGAAGGAAAGAGAGCAGCGGCGATTCAAAAGATAGGCGAGACTCGGAAAAATTTCCACTTCATGTCTATTCCCCTAGACGGAAAGATTCCAAAATGGATTCGAGAACAAAAGGATAAGGAGATGGAAGACTTCAAAACTCTTGTGGTAAATAGCTTTATGAACAATGAGAACGGATGCTCCCTCCCTGGCCAAGCAAAAATCATAAGAGAGCAGCTTACGGCTCTTTTGGATCATGTGGAAAAAGATTGGTTTGTTTCAGTGAGCGCGTGGGAGACGAAACACTATGAGGCTTTTTGGGGGATTTTCAACACGGTGTTGAAACACCATGTGATTCAAAAACTAGATATTCAGTACATGAATTCTGCGTGCAAAGACAACAAAGATCGAGGCGGGACGTTTGGCACGATCGATGAGGCAGTGCGCAACGTGCTGTTGGGGCGACACAAAGACGAAGAAACTCTGAAGCAGTTGTGTTACAGCGCTCTAGCGCCGTTTATGATCAAACTCGAAGAGATTTTAAACGATCGCAGCAAGCCGGATCATCATCGATTGGGCTACCTTTTGAGCGTCTTGGAGCATATTGCCACCTTGGAACACTCTCAAGTCAAAAACATACAAAAAAAGCATAGCAGTTTGTGCTTCAAAGTAGATAAGCAAGAATTTCCGCAAGGAGAAATTCTTCAGCCTAGGGGTGGTGTAAAATGAGGATTGGGCTGCCGCGCATGCCATTTCCAGGCTGAATCAATGAGGGTCGCTAAATCGGAATATTTTGGCTCCCATCCAAGCAGATGAAGCGCTTTGGAAAAATCGGCCGTTAAGTGGGATGGTTCTCCCGTCCGCCTTTGTTCTAAGCGGATGGGGATAGGATTCGGCGCATGGCGTTGCACGGCGTTGATAATCTCTAATACGGAGAGTCCCCGCCCCGTGCCCAAATTAATCGCCTCGCTCTTTCGATGCTTTGACAGCCATTCCAGAGCTAAGATATGGGCGCGCACAAGATCATCGACGTGGACGTAATCGCGCACGGCGCTTCCATCTTGGGAAGCAAAATCGGTTCCATAGACTGTGATTTTTTGACTCAAACCCAAAGCCGCGCGGATCACGGAAGGAATGAGATGGGTTTCCGGCTCGTGATTTTCGCCTAACTCCCCCTCTAGATCGGCTCCCGCAACATTGAAATAACGCAACGAGACGGAATGGATGCCATAGGCTCGATCAAAATCGGACAATATTTGCTCGATCATCCATTTAGATCTCCCATAGGGATTGATCGGAGCCATGGGCGTCTCTTCCCGTAAAGGGACGGACACAGCTTGTCCGTAAACGGCGCATGTGCTCGAAAACACCAAAAGAGAGGTTTTGTGCCGGCGCATTGCCTTCAAGAGACAGAGCGTCGCATGAAGGTTGTTCTCATAATATTTCTCGGGGTCTTGAATGGACTCGATCACAAGGGCGGAAGCGGCAAAATGAAATACGGCTTTGGGCTTGTAACGTAAAAAAGCCTCTTCTAATTTTTGCTCCTCCCTCAGATCGGCATGGATAAAGGGCCCCCAGCGTACTGAAGATTCATGCCCCGTAGACAAATTATCATAGGCCACCGGCCGGTACCCCGCTTTGGATAACGCTTTACAGGCATGAGCGCCAATATAGCCCGCTCCGCCCGTGACTAAAACCGTTTCCATAACACCTCTTCCAGTAATAGCGCAACAGGACGCCCCCCTGCGGGAAGTTTTTTGAGCCTTGCTTCAATGGACTGCTTGAGAGAGGACAGTTTTTGCAAAACGCCCTCTTTGCCAAATAGCGCAAGCGCGCTCGGCCTATGCTTAGCTAAATCCTCTTGATCTTCCAAATCATCTAAATACTGGAAAGCGAGGCCCATGTCTTCCCCTAAAATCTGCAGGATGGGAAAAGACGAGGAAGGAGCTCCGGCCGCCACAGCCCCCAGCTGCATAGCGGCTCTCAAGAGAGCCCCCGTTTTGCCTCGATGCATGGCCAGAAGCGTTGTTTCTGCAGCCGGCCTGCCAGTCGACTGCATATCGAGGATCTGCCCCCCAATCATTCCCTGCGCACCGGCAGCTTTTGCGAGCAGCTCTATGCAATGTAATTTCTGTTCGGCCGAAAGGATAGGGGCTGCTCCCAAAACCTCAAAAGCAAGAGTGAGAAAAAAATCTCCCGTCAAGAGAGCGGTTGCCTCGCCGTATGCCTTATGCAAAGAAGGTTTTCCTCTGCGGAAATCGTCATTGTCCATGCAGGGCAAGTCGTCATGGATTAAAGAATAGGTGTGGATCAGCTCCAGAGCGCAAGCAAGGTCGAGCGCGTACGCCTCCGGAGCGCCAAAACTTTGGCATACGCAAAGACAAAGGCGGGGACGAAACCGCTTGCCCGAAGAAAAGAGGGCATAGCGCGCCGCTTGAAAAAGAACTTCGGGACGATCGGGGACAAGCTCGCCCAGCCTCGACTCAAGGATCATAACGAGCGCACATGGTCGGGCGCTCCAATCGGAATATAATCGAACCCCTCGGCATGTGCTTGCCGCGCCCGATACTGGTTGCGCCCATCAAAAAAAGCCCAGCCATGCATCCTTTTTGCAATTTCTTTGAGATTCACTTGCTGAAATTGCTGCCATTCCGTCAAAAGGGCGATGGCGTCGGCTCCCGTAGCCGCTTCAGTCTCATCTGCGCACCACACAACTCCTTGCTCCGCGCCCAAATACTTTTTCGCATTCGGCATCGCAATGGGATCGAAGACGCGCAGTGTTGCCCCCTGCTGTAAAAGCCCCTCGATAATTGTCAAAGAAGGCGCCTCGCGCATATCGTCCGTATTGGGTTTGAAGGAAAGTCCCCAAATAGCCACTGTTTTTCCCTTCAGCCCGCCACGAGGAGAAAAGTAACGGGCGATTTGTCCTGCAAGGAATTTTTTTTGTTTTTCATTGACCGCATCGGCTGCTTCTAGAAGCAGGGGTTCCACTCCCGCCCCTTTTGCCGTTGCAATGAGCGCTCTCACGTCTTTGGGAAAACAAGAACCGCCATATCCGATTCCAGGCTGCAAAAAATAAGGGCCGATGCGCGGATCTGTTCCAATCCCTTTGCGCACTTCATTGACGTCAGCGCCGATGTTCTTGCAAACGGCGGCGATTTCATTCATGAAAGAAATGCGCGTTGCAAGCATTGCATTGGCTGCATACTTTGTCATTTCGGCAGAAATGCTGTCCATCACGAGGATCTGATCGGGACGCAATCCGAACGGTGCATAGGCCTCTTTGAGCAGGTCGGCGCTGGAAGGCAGGTCGGCTCCAATGACAATGCGATCGGGGCGAAGGCAGTCAGAAATAGCAGAACCCTCTTTCAAAAATTCCGGATTTGAAACAACATCGAAAAAATAGGGCAATCTCCTTTTTTCCAGTTCTTCCGCTACAATCGTTCTCACTCTTTGCGCAGATCCTATGGCCACCGTCGACTTATTGACTAAGACAAGATCGGCGCTCATGCGGCTTCCGACTTGCCGCGCGGCTTGCTCGACAAAAGTCATATCGCAAGAGCCGTCGGGACGCGACGGAGTCGGCACCGCAATGAAACAAAGGCGGACGCCTTCTAAGGCATCTGCATAATCCGCTTTAAAACGGAGACGCTGCAGAAAGCTATTTTTCTTCACAAGATCTTCGAGACCGGGTTCATAGATCGGAATGATCCCTTGCTTGAGCCGATTGATTTTCTCGCCGTCGATGTCAAGGCATGTAACGCTATGACCCATCTCGGCAAAACAGGCTCCCGTGACAAGCCCCACATATCCCGTTCCGACAATGAGTATTTCCATGGTTTCCTTTTTCATAAAAAATGATATTAATACGCCCCCGTGGGAAAGAACATTTGCGCGGCCGTTTGCGCAATGAGACGGAGATCGAGCCAAAACGTTTGGCGCTCAATATAGAGTTCTTCTAGAGCAATGCGTTCCCGAAAAGTGAAATTGCTCCTTCCGCTGACTGCCCAGAGGCTGGTCAAACCGGGGCGCACGGAAATCACCTTGGCCGCTTTTTCTTGCAGCTCTTCCGCCTCATACAATGTAAGCGGACGCGGGCCCACTAAGCTCATCTCTCCTCTGAGAACGTTAAAAAATTGGGGAATCTCATCCAACGAGGTTTTGCGCAGCCATCGCCCCACGGAAGTAATTCGCGGATCGTTCTTGAGCTTGTAATGTTTTTTCCATTCATAGAGCAGATGCGTATTGTTTGCGAGAAGCTCGTCAAGACGGACTTTTGCATCGAGATGCATAGTGCGAAATTTAAAACAGTCAAATTGCTTTCCCCCTTTCCCTAAGCGCGGATCGGCATAGAAAATGGACCCCGGAGAAGAACATTTGACGGCAATGGCGCACAGTACAAAGACGGGGGCACCGAGGAGGAGAACAGCAAGGCTGAAGAAGATATCAAAAATTCGTTTCGCCATGGAAGTCTTGAGACTATCGAAAAGAGAAAATCAGGTCAATCTCAATTTCCTTCGGGAAAATCCTTGCGCAAGATTCCCTCTTGGAGGGAATAAAAAGCATCGCACCGGAGCGCGAGAGACGGGTCGTGCGTAGCAAGAATTAAGCTTTTTTTTCTTTCCTTTACAAGGCGAAACAGAAGGTCTCCGATGGCAGCGGCGTTGGCGCTGTCGAGATTTCCTGAAGGTTCGTCGGCCAAGATGAGCGCGGGATCGTTGCACAAGGCGCGGGCGATGGCGACTCTTTGTTTTTCTCCGCCCGAAAGAAGCTTGGCGGGAAAATGGGCGCGGTGGACGAGTCCCACGGCGTCAAGGAGCGCAAGTCCTTCTTCCCTTGTAAAAGGACGGCGCAAAATTTTTGCCGGCAGCAGCACATTGTCTAAAGCGCTCAAATCTTCGAGAAGATGGAATGCCTGGAATATAAATCCAATCGACTCTTTGCGTAATTTCGCCGCATTTTTGCGCGTGGCAAGGATGCCGCCAATTTCCAAGGAACCGCTATCAGGACTTTCTAATGTTCCCAGAATATGCAGCAGGGTGGTCTTTCCTGTTCCGGAACGTCCGCAGATCGCAATGGATTCCCCCACGGCTAAGTGTAAGGACACACCGGAAAGAATATCGACCCGCTGCGGGAAATGATAGGCCTTCTTTACGTTGACGGCGCGTAAGATCATTGCGACCTCAACGCCAAAGAAGGATGGACGCGGCTTGCTTTGAGCGCGGGGATCATTCCTGCGACCAAGGAAAGAAGAGGGGTGGCGATGCATACAAACACAAGCGCTTCGCTGCTGAGCTCGCCGGGCAGCGATCGGCCAAAGAAGGCTGGTTGAAAGGCGCTATGTCCTTGGAGATAGCTGAGCAAGGCGACCAGATCGTCGATATGGCGTAGCGTGGCGAGCGCTGCAAGGCTCCCGAACAGGCAGCCCAGCGTCCCCATGATGAAACCGCAAAAACCAAAAATAGAGGCGATGCTCCAAAAAGAGGCGCCCATAGTTTGCAGCGTCGCAATTTCCTTTTTTTTATCATTTACGAGAAGAACTAAGAGAGAAACGATGTTGGAGCAGGCGACGACGAGAATGATGGAAGCAATCAAAAGCAATAACATCCGATCGCTTTGGAACTGAAGGAGAAGATCTTTGGAAAATTCAAAATCGCGGTAGGTGGCAATATTCCAGTAGGAAGAAATATGCGCTGTTTCAAAACTTTCGGCAATTTTTTTCGCCACTGCCTCCGTCTGCGATAAGTCTTTGAACCAAACAAAGAATCCATTGGTCGGCGTCCCGTCGGGAGAAATCGTCTGACTTGCAGCGGCAATCGATCGGGTGATTTCATGAGGTACCAACACACACTTGTTGCCGACGGCAAGAATGCCGGGGTCATAGAAGCCGCGCACTTGGACGCGAATTTTTTGCTCTTGGTTCGATGCAGCCGTCAGGGAAGGAAAACTAAGCGTGGCAGAGTCTCCGGTCTTGACCCCTTGCGCTTGATAGCTCTTGGGTAAGAAGACAGGAGGAAGGAGGGGATTGAAGGCATGATTTTCCTGATGCAGAAGCGTATCGGTCAACATCAGCGAGGGGAGATGCGGATTGCGCTCGGAAAAGGACAAAAGATAGGTCATTTGGGAAAGCGCGGTTCCCTGAGCCAAAGGGATGCGCAGAAGCGCTCCGCTGATCTCATAGTCTTGGAACGCAAATCCCGGAACCTGCGCGGCTAGGTTTTCTAATTCGCGGCATGCCCGTTTTACAGGATCGATCATCAATCCATCGGAATCCTTTTCAAGGGGAAGCCAAAAGGAAGGAGCCTCCGGATCTAAAGATTCATCGTAGCAGAGGGAAAAAGGGCTTGCCGCCTTTTCCCCGAGGGTCTTGAGCGCGTAATCCGCTTTTTCTGCGAGAGCGTCCGACTGATAATAAAAGGAGCGGTAATATTTCTCTGTCGGGGCGATGCGAAGGGGCGCGTGAAGCGAAGTCAGCTTGCGGAGCCAATTTTTCTCCATTCCGCTCGTGACGGATAAAAAGACCAAGACAAGCCAGATCACGAGCGATACAACAAGCACCGAGAGAGCGGAAATGAGTGCCGTGGAAAGCGATTTTTTACGGGGAACTAGGTATTTGAGAGCAACCTGTAGTTCAAACACGAAAAAATGATTCTTTACTTAGCTTCTTTGAAGACGACATGCTTGCGAAGAATCGGGTCGAATTTTTTTAACTCGATCCGTTCCGTCGTATTTCTTTTGTTTTTTCTTGTCCAGTAGCAGGCTGTGGATTCAGTGCTTTTTAAGCGGATATTTTCTCGTGCCCCTTTTTTTGCCATACAATGCAATCCTTCTCTTGAAATTTTTTGTTCTCAATAGTGTATATTGTATAGCAATCCTCTCTTTTCAAGCAATGGGAATGCGCGTTTGCACGTCGAGATCGAGAGGATCGCTATAGGGACGAGCTAAAAATTGATGATAACCGAGGCCAGCAATCATCGCCCCATTATCGAGGGATAAATCGGGAGGCGGCCAAAAAATCGGAATCTGAGGGAACCGTTCGGCCAACAGGGCGCGCAGACGGCGGTTGTTGGAGACTCCTCCTCCGACAAATATCGATTGGCAAGGAAAATTTTTTATTGCTAAAGAAGCTTTGGCGGCGATGTCGGAGAAAGCGGTTTCTTGGAAAGAGGCTGCAAGATCGGCTTTTTCTTCTTCTCCGATGACGCGGTCTTTGAGGGCATAGGAAACAGCGGTTTTAAGTCCGCTGAAGGAAAAATCAAGGGGGTTTTTTTTGACGCGGCCGGCTTTCAGGGAAAAACGGGAAGGGTTTCCTTTTTGAGCTAACTTTTCCAGCTTGGGGCCTCCCGGGTAAGAAAGGCCGAGAAGAATGCCTACCTTATCAAAAGCCTCTCCAATGGCGTCATCGGCCGTAGAACCGAGAAGTTCATAGCGCCCGAAGCTCAAAATTTTCACGAGGAAGGTGTGTCCGCCCGAAAGGACAATGCCGAGCGCCGGAAAAAGGCGCCCTAGGGTGGATGCATCGGGAACGCCCATCATAGCGGCGTAGAGGTGCGCTTCCACATGGTTGACTCCGATGAAGGGTTTTTTCCAAGAAAGGCTCAGGCCCTTGGCTGCCTGCATGCCGATGAGGAGGGCGCCGATCAAGCCAGGCCCCTTAGCCACGGCGATGAGATCGATCTCTGAGCGCGGAACGGGACGGATCGCCTCTTCGATAACGGGAACGATCGCTTCGAGGTGCCGGCGGCAGGCCAGTTCCGGAAACACTCCTCCATATCGTTCGTGCAGATCAGCCGAAGAGGCGATGACGTTGGAAAGAATTTCTTTCCCTCCCCGAACAAGGGAGGCCGCTGTTTCATCGCATGTGGTTTCTATTCCTAAAACAAGCATCGGCTCCGATCATACTCTATTTCTAGAGATTGCGTCGATCGTTTTCCGTATCCAATGATTCAAGGTCAGTATTTTGATGAATTTCAAATTCGAAGCTATAGTTTGATTCTTTTCTTTCTATTATTTTCGTATTATATTTTTGTGGATCTTTTAGCCCCTTTTCTAGATCCTCAATTTTTCTTTGGAATTGAAAGAAACAGTCCAGAGCCCTGTAAAAAATACAGCGGATATTGTGAAGAATATTTAGGAAGGAATCCCACGATTTGTATGTGATCAGAGATTTGATCTGTTCTATTTTATCCTTAATTTCCTCTGTTTCTGTTTGAGTTTTTGTATGTATTGTATTGGTTGTAAATGTAGTCATAATTAACCTCTTGTTAAGAACATTGTAGATGTGTTT
>CAZZLR010000033.1:0-8607 GCA_964655045.1 uncultured bacterium
GAGGATCGAGGCAGAAAATAAACAAACGCCTTATCTTTCTTTTCTGCCGAATGTATCCGAAATCCTGCGCTGGCTTTCCGAACATCCTGTTGCGCAGCAACTCAAAGAAGAAAATGATCCGATTCAACTTTTGGACTTTCATTACTTCTTTGAAAAATATCCTAAAATCGGCTCTTTGGGCACCCCTTATGTCGCAAAAGTGGAACTTGAATTCAGCATCCAAGATCCCATGCACGCGCGGCAATTTCACGAAGCTCTCGTGCAGGGGGATGCTTGGGTCGACGCTTCGAAAGAAGTGACCTGGGAAACATTTTCTTCCCACTATAAAACAACTTTTTTCCTGAAAAAGAAGAAGATATGATTTTCTCCAAAATAAGCCGATATTTTTTTTCTTATTTACGTCCCTCCTCCCTCTATGTTCTCCTCATCCTTCCTTTTTCTCTTGCTTTCGGCTATTTTATCATCAAGGCCACGAAACTGAGAACATGGGAAGAACAATATCGTAGCGCTATACAAAAAGAGGGAGTCGCTCTTCAGCGCCGGCAAATCAGAGAGCGGATCGTTCTCGATCATACTGGCTGCGATCCTTCCTTCATCCATCGATCCATTGAATCGCGGCCCCTTTTGCAACAGGAACGGGCGCGCCTCCTTTCTTTGCTGCGCCACCCGGCTTTGGCGGAACCGCAAAAATTAGAAGAAAGGCTGCGTTGGATCGATGGAAAGAACAATCGCCTCCTCTTCAAAGAAGAAGCGATCCGATCGCACGGTGCCATGACCGAGACGGAAGAAAAACAACAAAAGCCCGTCCAAATGGAAGAAACGGATCTCGCGGAGGTTCTAACTCTTCTCGAAGGAAAAGCTCCGACAAAAAAACCGCTGATCTTAATTTCCGATTGTAGAATTAAAAAAGTAAAAACATCCCTTGACCAAGAGGTCTTGGATGTGAATATAGAATTTATAAAGCGAGAATGGAAAGATGAAAATTAATTGGCTTCTCTTATTGTGCATAGCCGGATGCACCCGTTATACTCCCGAAAGCGAGCCCCTCGTCGGCATTCAAATTCAAGATCGGAATGGTTTTACCGAAACCATCAGCCATCCCGATAAGCTGGCGCGCTATGAAGAAATCGATTTTTTAACAGCGCAGCCTTTTAAAAAAGTCGTCCGGGTTTATAAAAAAGAGGGAAAAAGCCATTCCACGATCACGACTTACCATCCCAATGGACAAATCGCCCAGTATCTTGAAGCGCAAGAGATGCGGGCCCATGGCGCTTATAAAGAATGGTTCTCCACCGGGCAAATCAAAATAGAGGCTTCGGTCATCGGAGGCACTGCAGATGTATCGCAGGGAGCGCAAAAAGATTGGCTTTTCAACGGCTTATGCCGCGTGTGGAACGAAGAGGGGCAAACGATCGCTCAAATTCCCTATGAAAAAGGGGCGATCCAAGGAACGTGCGTCTATTTTTATCCTTCGGGAGAGATTCAAAAGATCGTCCCTTACGCCAAGAATATGGAGGAAGGAGAAACGGTTGAATACTATGAGAGCGGACGCGTCCGATCCAAGGTGAAGTTTTCAAAAGGAATAAGACAGGGCGCAAGCCTCGGCTTTTTTGAAAGCGGATCGCGAGCCTGGGAAGAACATTATGCCGATGGGCTTCTTCTGCGGGGCATCTACTACAGTTCCGAGGGAGAACCTTTGACTCAGGTAGAAGACGGGAGAGGGATTCAGGCTCATTTTGAAGGAGATCGGCTCGCTTGGCTTATGGAAATCAAGCAAGGCGCAGCGGAAGGATGGGTCAAAAAATTCAACGCTCAAGAGGAATTGGAACAGACCTATTCCACAAAATGCGGCAGGAAACATGGCGAAGAAATCAGTTACTATCCTCTGGAAGAAAAGGGGGGAGAAGTAAGACCCAAGCTCTCGATTCAATGGGATCAGGGGGCGGTTCATGGCATTGTTAAGACGTGGTACCGCAGCGGCCGGCTGCAAAGCCAAAGAGAATATTGCCGCAATCAAAAATCGGGCTCTTCCTGCGCGTGGTATCGCAATGGTTCCCTCATGCTCGTAGAGGAATACGAAGCTGGAAAGATCATCCGAGGGGCCTATTATAAAAAAGGGCAAAACGATCCCACGTCTACGATTCTGAATGGCAATGGCGCCGCCTATCTCTATGATGAGGATGGGGTGTTTCTCAAGAAAATCACCTACATCAAAGGAAAAGCCATCGAGCCGGAAACGGAATGACGAAAGAACGTTTACGGCAAGAGTTTTTAGCGCGGCGATTGGCGATCCCCAAGCATCGCATCCTTTCTTGCGCCATCGCTTTGAGAAAAGAGCTGGCTCACCGAGGAAACATCCTTTCTTTTTATCCGATCGGATCAGAAATCGATCTCTCGCTTCTCAATCATTCTTTGCAGGAAAAAGGTTGTTTATACCTTCCTCGAATGGAGGAAGGGCGCCTTGTCCCCTATCTCTTTTCCGCAAAAGATCGGCTTGTTCTCTCAAGATGGAAAATTCCCGAACCCGATCCACAATGGGCGCGAAAAGGAAATATGTCTCAAATCGATTTGATCTTAGTTCCCGGATTGGCCTTTGATGCCCAAAAACAACGATTAGGGTATGGAAAAGGAATCTATGACCGTTTTCTAGCCACCTGTCCCCGGGTTGCAAGCCTCGGCGTGGGCTTTAAAGAACAGTTGTCTTCTGAAGCCTTGCCCACGGACCCTTGGGACGTTCCGGTAGGCGGCCTCATGCTTCTCTAAAAAAAAAGAGGCGAAAAAAATTTTCGCCTCTCCAAAGCTTTTTCAACAAGAATTTTTCTTAGAAATCCAAGCGTGCCGCTGCCGTTAAACCTTGGGCATAAAGATTACCGGCAGGTTGAATGGTTCTTGCAGGCATCGAACTATCGGGGAACATGCTGAGCATGTTCTGATCAAAGAATGCTTGAAAGCTATAGGCCGCAGAAAGGTCAATGTGCCAATTGTTGTTGTCAAAATAAGAGCCCCATCCCAAACCTGCTTCCAATTCAGCATGCGTGCGCACCGTTCCAGGCGTTTCTCTTGTGATGACAAACTCATTCAGACCAGCGCTAGCAGTTTCTGCAAATAAGAAGTTCGTTTTGTTTTGGATTTTATATTTTGTATACAAAATATCGCCGTTGGCATTGCCGAAGAAGCGAATTCCTTGTCCAAGAACCCATTTCGTCTCTAGACCAATACGAGGACCCAGAGCCCAGGAACGGTTTCTTTGATACACATCGAGCGTTCCCAAAGTTTCGTGCGCGACTGATGCATTAGGCCAACCGGTATTGATATAGCGCACATGGACGTTCTGTGTAATCCATGCGGCTCTAGCTCCAAAGAAAGGACGGAATGTAAGCTGCTGGCCTACGTAGTAAGAACGAGCCAAGTCCCAGTTTACAATATTCAAATTGCATTCCCAGCCTTCTGAAGCAGAATTATAAGCGTTGAGAGGCTGAATGAAAGGGTTGCCCCAAGTTGGTAAAATGGGAGAAGGCGTTGTCGTTCCCGACACATTGGAACCATTGGTCGACATTGTGTTCGATGTATAAATCCGGATGTATTCAGCATAAGAATCCCAATCATCATGTCCCAGATTAGAACCCAAGCCTACTTTAACTCCGAGCTTATAATTGAAATCCATTTGAACGAGATTTCCTTGGAGCTGGTTGACCGCGGCTGTAGTATCATAGGAAGCGTTTGGCGTCGTATTGGCAAAAGCAAGTTCCATATTGTCTTGAGAAAGCTGCCAATAGATGAAACTGCCGGAGGCAAACACATCCCAAGAGCCGCGCACATCGATGCGGGCAGGAGCATTGTATCCGGAGGCCATTTGTGTTTTTGCAGCAGCTTGGCCATGCTCAAAGCTGCGTGTTTTGCGAACGGGACGATCATCCCCGAAAATAGAGGTCGCAGCAAGCAGCGATCCGGCTATCCAAGGCATTGTTTTATTCAGTAGATTCATCTTTTTCTCCATGTTTTAGCTCGCGCTAAGATTGTTTGCTCTTCCTGTCGATCTTCCTTTGTCCTTCGAAAATGAGGATCGAGGTACATAGCGGATCATATGATTAAATTTAAAATTTTATCAAGTAGAAAATATTTCAGGTCGATTTCGTGGACGTAGAGGCCGAGGAGAAGAGAGGGAAATAAAAAAGACCGGAAGAGTCTCTTCCGGTCTTTGTTTTTGCGAAGCGTCAGACTTCTTTTAGAAATCTAAGCGCATTGTAGCCGTCAAGCCTTGTACGTAAAGGTTGCCGTTGGGATTGGAATTGAATGCCGGTGCCACAATCGTTCCATATTGACGGAACATGTTCTGATCAAAGAAGACTTGATAGCCATATGCGGCGGACAAATCGACGTGCCAGTTATTGTTGTCAAAGTAAGAGCCCCAGCCGAATCCTACTTCCAGATCCAGGTGCGTTCTCAGAGCCTGCACGTGATCCAAGGAAGTAAACTTTTGAGACACGCCCTGCTGAGTGCTTGCCGGAATATTACCCAGGATGACTGTCTTGTCTTGAACTTTGTATTTTGTATACAAGATGTCGCCATAACCGCTTCCGAAGAATCGGAAACCGTAATCAAACAGCCAATTCATCGTCAGACCTACACGAGGACCGACCGCCCAAGAATGGTTTCTGGAATATACGTCCGCATATCCGGGAATGTGGGAATAAATTCCCGTGTCATCCGTTGTAGCCACAGTGCCTGTTGCGGCATAGCCGACATGGATATTGTGTAGAATCCAAGCAGCTCTTGCGCCCCAAGCAGGACGGAATGTCAGTTGTTTACCGACATAATAGGATCTTCCCATCTCCACATCAAAGAAGTCCAAATGGTTTGTATAGGAGGAAGTGACTGAATCATACACAGATCCCATCAAGTAGCTTAAAGAGCTTGCTGTGGCGCTATATGCGTAGTAAAACGGATTGCCCCATGTAGCAAAAACGCTTTGGCCTACAGCTGTTCCGTTCGAGGACGTTGTCGTAGAGCCATGGACTCTTGTGTACTCCATGTATCCATCCCAATCGTCTGTCTGGAGATTCATTCCAAGACCCACTTTAAATCCGGGCTTAAAGCTAAAGCTCGTTTCTACTACCGAGAACTGCGACAATCCCGTGGTGTTTACTGTTCCCGAGTTCGCTACGTTATCGCTAAAAGGCTGGCCATTGACAGCGGCAATGCCCATATTATCTTGCGAAGCCTGCCAGTAAATAAAGCTGCCTGAAGCAAAGAAATCGATATCGCCCACCATGCCGATATTAATTTCAGCAGGCGCATTATAAGCGCAATTCGTAGGGACCATCGGCTCTTGAAGCGGAGCGCATTTTGGCGCAGGCTTGCAGACGGGCTGAGGCTGTGCGCAACCACCCTGGTTTTGACTTTGTTGCCCAAAGAATGACGAGGCCGCTAAGAGAGAGGCTGCCATCCATGGCATGGTTTTTGTCGATAGATTCATTGTTGTCTCCATTTTGGAAGAATGTTGTTAGCTCGCGCTAAGAGGGTGTCTGCAAAGCGAGGGTTCGTCGACTTCTCAGGTCCTTTTGAACCAATTTTCGATTTCCTTGGCAGGATCAATATACTTTGATCGATATCGACCCCGCCGAGGAAATCGAAAATTGGTTCAAAAGAACCCGAAAATCGACAGAGCCTCACTTTGCAAACACCCTCTAAAGCTTTGCCTCTTATGCGCTTTCCATTAGCGCCGCAGAGAGCACTCGTTATTACTTTATTTTTTAAACTTGCCGGAAAATTTAAGCAAGTAAATTCAAAAAAAATATTTTCTCTCGGGAGGACCGCGCTATAAAAGGTCAATGTCTCCTCCATCGGTACAGCTATTTGAAAAAAAAAGAAGGTGTTGTCCGAAATAAAAAGAAAGGGATGTTGGCTCGTTCAAAAATTCTTCTTCCGGATTCTCCGACAGATCAAAATAGATCGAAGGGGATCTTGGATCGGAATGTGTGGCGAATTCAAAACATCCCGCATCGATCGTGGGAGAAAGGGTAAGTATCATCTTCAACATAAGAGCTCCTTTTAAAGAGTTTCTGCCTGGGGGGGCTCTATAGTATAGAGCGCGTCGCGCTCGGGGGGTCAATTTTCGAACTTCGACAAGGGAACCTCCCATGCGACAATGAGACAGAGCCTCTAATTCGAAATGAGTCGCAACAGAATCGAAAAATCGACTGAACCTCACTATGCAGACAACCCCCTTAAATTTCTCAATAATCATTTTCATAAGAATCTGTCAAATTCTTTTGTAAAAGCAATTATCTTTTCCTTCTCGTACAATTTTTTGCCTTAGAGAGTGCAAAGTGACAGACACCCTTTTGGTATTGATGCAAAAGTCATTGTAAAGAATACCGCATCAGTTCATATACCGCAAAAAAGAGGTCGAGCATGAGAATCCATTCCTTCCCTGTTTCCCATCGAATTTTCCGGTTCTTTCGTCCGCCTTGCCACGCCCTCCCCGAGAAGCCGACGTTTAGGCAGCGCAGCCGGAAATTCCTTGTCGGATTCATCCTGCCTTCCGTACTCATAGCGGGAACAAATAATGGCTCGATTTTGCTAATGAACGATTCTTCCTTCATCCTCACCGCCTCCATCCAAGCAGCCGATGGAACCTTCCTCGGACAATTTTCTGTCCAGCCGGGACAGCAAATCAATTTTACCACCGATCTCAACCCAACCCAATACGTACATCCCGGAACTCCGAGCGTCTCTCTCACTCCTTATACGGTCATTTGGCAATGCGGCTCCGAAGGATATTATTCTCTATGCACAGGAGTTTCTCCGGGAGCTTTATGCAAAGCAAATGATTGTCCGGGAAACCACTTTTGTTCTCCCAAAAAAAATCCGGAAAAACAAGCTCCAGCCTCTAATTTGAAAAAAGTAAAATAGTATACCCGAACAATTCCTCGGGTTGTCTAGGTATGCATCGGGCCTGTGCTGCGCCTTGTCTTCGTCTCCCGTCTCAGGGTAAGGACTCGCGTGAATGGGAAAGGATGAGCTCGATTAGTTATTACGACAAAAACTCACAGGATTTTTACGATAGGACCATCAATGCTGATGTCCAAGACCTTTATCAGAAATTTTTAAAGTATGTGCCCAAACAGGGGAGGATTTTAGATGCGGGATGCGGCTCGGCCAGAGATTCTAAATTCTTTCTGAGTAGGGGATACCAAGCAATAGCTTTTGACGGCTCCATGGAAATGGTTAAAATGGCATCAGCCCTTCTAGGAAAGGACGTCTTGCATATGTTTTTTCAAGACATGAATTTTTCCAATGAATTTGATGCCGTCTGGGCCAATGCATCTCTGTTACATGTGCCCTATGAAGATTTAAGAGAGGTGATCGAGGGCTTTCACAAAGCGCTTCGTCCGAATGGGATTTTATATGCCTCTTTCAAATACGGAACTTCCATGAGAAAGACTGAAGGTCGGCTTTTTTTTGACATGGATGAATCCAATATTAGACCCTATCTTGAAGGGTTATTCGATCCCTTAGAAATCTGGAAAAGCGCCGATACTCGTAGCCAGGTAGCTCCTAGTCCTGACAAGAACTGGCTAAATTTTATTGCAAGGCGCATTTAGGTTAATGAATAGAATCAACGGTTCAAAACAGGTGGGCAGGTCCTGTTTCCTCCTAGCTTATTGGAAAAATTGGTCTCTTTGAAAATTTAAGAGGTTAGTATTCCGGGGCCTATTTTGGGTTGACTGCGTCTGTTGGAACGTTAACCAGAGCGGTTTTTTCAAATTCTTTAATGGTCTCAAGGAAATGTTGCTCCACCAAAGAAGGTGCATTGAGAACCTGCTGCTGGTACTTGGTATATTCGACTCGAGCCTTATCAAGGGCATCTTCGTGACTTATTTTCCCAGCGTGGGAAAGAATATCTCGGGAGGCCATCCGAAGAAAATCGTCAAGCTTGGCAATCCAATCTTTCATGTACATGGGGCTGCGACTTAAGGCCTGCAGTTCGGCAAAGTCTAGGTAGAGAGACACGATCAAGTTGAGAATTTTCAACTCCTCTTCGCTGAGGTAGTTTTTTGCGATTTTCGCGTCAGCCTGTCTTGGCTTCTTGCCGGACCAGGATGTCAGACCCATGTTTGTTTTCTCGGCGTTAGCTCGAGAATAAATAACCTCGGCGGCTGTGTGGCCATGAGCTGCCCAATGCATTTTGTTTTGTACTACTCTGAAAAACTGCTTTGAGCTTTCTGTTTTTGGGTCGTAGTCGATGCTTGTGGCATAGATATCGAGAACTTTGCACCAGAATACTTTTTCAGAGGAGCGAATGTCCCTGATCCTAGCCAAAAGTTCGTTGAAATAGTTCCCGCCACCGCCTCGCTTCAGTCGTTCGTCGTCAAGTGTGAAACCTTTGATCAAATACTCCTTTAGTCTTTGAGTAGCCCAGATACGGAATTGAGTGCCCCTGTGTGAACTGACCCTGTATCCAACTGAGATGATGACATCGAGGTTGTAGTGGACTACCTGATAATTTTTCCCATCCGCGGCAGTTTGCCGGAATTTCCGGCATACTGAATTTTCTTCTAATTCCTTCTCTGTAAATATGTTCTGTATATGCTCGCCAATCGT
>CAZZLR010000034.1:0-8376 GCA_964655045.1 uncultured bacterium
AAGAATATTTTTCATCTTCATATCCTTTTTCTCCTCCTTTGATGTAGCGATGCAGTCGGCTGCGCGCTAAACGAGCTGTGAAGTGGCACCAGTCTTTTCCGGATAAAGGGCATGGTTTTGGGTGGGGGCACGGTGCCCAGAGATATTTTTTTTTGTTTAGGATTTGTGCGCGAATGGCGAGAATGCAAGCGAATCCTCGAGGGGTTCCCGGTTCGATCACGACGAGCCAAGGAATTTCCGATTGCAGCCACCGATCTATGGAGTCGCAAGGGGAGTTGAGTTCTCCGAGCGCATAAGAAAAGATGGCGACGTCGGCTTTGGGCAGTGTTAAGGGGAACGAAGCTTTTTGCCAGTGGGCGTTTTGCAGCCGCGGATGGAGCTCCGCGAGTGTTTTCCCCAGTGCGATTGCATGGATGTTTTGTTCGATGAGGGTAAAGCTTTGCGATTCGGGAAAAAGCTCTGCAGCCGCCCAGGATGCAGTGCCTGGACCGGCTCCGAGATCCAGCCAGGATGAAGGACGGACGGGGAGTTGTTGTAGGACTGCTTTGGCAGCGGCGAAAGTAGCGGGCATCCGTGAGGCGAGATAAGCGAGTTTTCCCGACTCATGGTCAAAAACGGATTGCGATCCTTGCAGGATTCTATACGCATCGGACATTTTTTCTCCTGCCTTGCGTAGATCCGAGGGGGCGGCTTTTTGCAAAAGTATTTCGATGGCCTCTTGAAGATCTTCCGTCATGAGATGTTCTTGCGATGGAGCAGTTTGAAGTGGATGAAAATAGCAAGAGAGCCGGAAACCACTGCCGCGGCAAAAGGAGCGTAGAGGGAGCGGCCTGAGACGAGGCCGCCTGCGACGGGAGCGATCGCCATGGCCAAGGATTGAACCGATTGGCTCATGCCTAGGATTTTTCCTTGCATGTTTTTAGGGGCTAAGCTGGAAATGAGATTTGTACAAAGAGGCCAAGCCAAGCCGCCGAGCATGACGCAGCCACCGATGACGATGAGGGTTGTTATTTTGTGTTCTGTAAATAAAACAGCGGCAAGCAAGGCGGTAAAGAGACACAGGCAGCCTTCTAATACGCGCAGAGAAGAAAAGCGATGGAGGAGAAGTTTGCTGAGATAAGTAGATCCAAGCGCCCAGCAAAGTCCCATATACAGAGCAAGATCTCCAATATTAGAGCTGTTGAAAGAGAATTTTTTGACTACGAGAACGGGTGTGAATTGAAAAAGAATGGTCCATGTAAAAAGGAAAAGGAAGTAAATGGAATAAATTCTTTTAATTTTCTCTGTACGCAGAGCTTGTTTGATATTGTAGAACGATTCCCACAGGTTGAAATGAACATGTTCATTGATGAGGTGGGTTTCTTTAAAACCAAGGTAGAGGAATAACCAATTGAATCCAGTCAGGGATGTTGCGACCCAAAGAGGAAATTCGGGGGTAAAAAGGGGGGAGATGGAGGAGTCGGATAATTTTCCTCCTAAAAAGGCTCCCAGGATGAAGGAGAGGCCGGCGAGAACGGAAAGGTATCCGAAATTTTTTACTTTGGCTTTTTCCGATGGGCTCGAATCGGAAACGGCGGCAAGGCAAATGGACATATTGCCAGCAAATAGGCCTGTAACGAGTCTTCCGATGAAAAGGAGCCAGAGAGTTCGGGAGCCCATGGCCCAGGCGCTCAGCGCTAATCCGGCGAGGGTAAAGAGGACGCTGACCATCAAAGCTTTTCTTCGTCCTTTGCGATCGGCGTATTCGCCTAAGAGGGGAGCTCCGATGAATTGGCCGAGGGAGAAGGCCATGAGGAAAAATCCTAAGATCAGCGTTCTCGTCGATTCTTCGGTTTCTTTGGAAAATAGAACATTGCCGGCATCGAGGAAATAGGGGGCAAATAGGGGGAATACGATGGCCCAGCAGAGGTTGTCGACAAAGAACGTGAAAAAAATGGATGCGATGGAAAATCTATTTTTTTTCGATGTCATAGCTTAAGACCAGTCTATAGGGTCTTGTCCGGCTCCTTGCAAGAATTCATTTGTTTTAGAAAAAGGGCGGCTCCCGAAAAATCCGGAGAAGGCTGAAAGGGGCGATGGGTGGGGCGCTTCGAGGATCTTTTTATGGGGGGATTCTTGGATGCAGCTTCTTTTTTTCTGCGCAAGCTTGCCCCATAGGAGGAATGCGACGGGGGTGGGGAGGCTGGCGGCGGCGGCGATGATGCAATCGGTGAAGCGTTCCCAACCTTGCCCGAAGTGGGATTGCGGCGTTTGTTTGCGGACGCTGAGGACGGTGTTGAGGAGGAGCACGCCTTGTTTTGCCCATGCGAGGAGAGAGCCTGACT
The DNA here is from genome assembly GCA_964655045.1 of uncultured bacterium. Taxonomy (GTDB): domain Bacteria; phylum Chlamydiota; class Chlamydiia; order Chlamydiales; family SM23-39; genus CAIPFQ01. Next base: position 2,325 of record CAZZLR010000034.1, read on the forward strand.
TTGGCATCTTGATTCCGAGATCAGTTTCCCGCTCTTTAAAAATGTTTCTTAAGGAAGGGGGGAGAGGTTGTTTTTCGGGGACGCTGAAGGCAAGGCCATGGGCTTGTCCCGGGCCGTGATAGGGGTCTTGTCCTATGATGACAGCTTTGATTTGGGGAAGGGGTGTGTGTGCGAGGGCGGCGAAAAGGTGTTTTTGCGGGGGGTAGATTGGGGTGTCCGAGGCCATTTCCCGAGCTAAAAAGCATTCTAAGCGCTCTGCAGCGGGGGTATTGCTTTCGGGGAGGAGGATTTTTTGCCAGGAGGGGTCTAGAAGCTGTATTGTTTCTTTCAGAAGTCCCATACGCTTTCGATTGTACTCTAAGTTGGGAATTGACAGAAAGAGGCAATCTCTTCTAGAATCGGTCATTCTTTTAGAGAGGGGGCGGCGCGTGAAAAATTTAGCAGAGAATAATTTGATCCGTTTTGTGAATGTTGTGCGCAAGAAAGATTCTCTTTATGCCAATTTTCGAGTGAAGGGGTTGCGCAACGGCGTCAACTTTTCTGCCTCAATTTCCGTTGATATCAATTCTTTGGAGCTTCACCCGGGAGATACTCTGGAGAGGATCGTTGAGGAATCGGCACGCCACGGCGTGAAAGAATTTAAGAAGGCCGAATTTGAATTCGAGGGCATTGCAACGGCAGTGTCTCCTGATCATCTGGGTGTAGCGCAGCTTGGCTAGCGCGTTTGCATGGGGTGCAAGAGGTCGGAGGTTCAAATCCTCTCACCCAGATTCTTTTTTATGAGGGAGTTATGACAACTTCCGTTTGTCCATTAAATCCAAAAACTGTTGCTTGTGGCGGACATGTGGCGGATAGATCCTCGGTCAGGAAATGATAACTAGCAAAATGAAATTACCACTCGACAAAGGCCTTGTAAGCGCGCGCCTAACAAGGCTGCGCAATATTCAATTGGCGTTAGGAGAGGCCGCAGGCCCTTTCTTAATGATAGAGCCCCTCATGCGACATATTGCGGAAATGAGCCCTCGTATGCAAGCTCACATCACTTTTTCAATACAAGCCCAAAAAAGTGCAAAAAACAAGCTTTATATAAACTATTGGGATTGCGATTCAAAGTATTTAGTCAAAGCTATTGAATCTGAATTCAGTTCCATTATATCGAAAGAAGAACTTCAACACATTAAAGACTATCCAGACCGAAGAGATAAATTTCTTCATGGCGTCTATCCCGCACTCATGACAATTATGCAAGTTGAACCCACGAGCCGACTACAAACAGGGTTTAATCGCTTCGTCCCATTACAGCCAGGCGAAATTTACGAATCCCTTTCAAGCATGGAAAGAAACGGAGTTTTTTCATCTTTACGAATATATTCACATTTTGCGATAGAGGCCTTAGAAAAAATCGCCAACAGTTTAGCGATATGAAAACTTGATCACGCTTAAGATTTCTGGCTATCTTGATTCATAAAAGTACGGTATTTTTGAGCGCTAACTTTTGTATCCCACGCGCCGATCTCTTTCACGCCACTGTGTTTGTCGAGACCTGTATAACTAAGAGAGGCGTCCTCGTAGCCTTTGAACCCAAGAACGGCATTATTCATACGCCCGCTGTTAAACACATCTAAGCTCAGTAGCAACTTGAAATCTTTCTTGGTAAGACCTGTTACTTTCTTGAAAAGGTCAGGCTCAAGTTCCATGATTACATCCTTGAGAGTCTCTTCGCGATAGTCGGTGAGGTACATGAAAATGGGAATACGGGTCGCAAACTTGATCAGCTTCTCTTGAATCTGTTTCCGCGCGCCTTTTATCTCCTTTTCTTCTTCTGAAATTTGCTTTTTCTCTTTCGGCGTGAGCTTTTTGACGTTTTCTTTTTGTTTCAGCTTATGCAATGAGTCTGATTTGTTGATGATCGTTTCGATATCTTTGTTCAATCTACGAAAGCCTTCAATGCTCATAAGCGCTTTCATGGCAGCCTCATTCTGCATAAGGCGCTGCAGGGTGGTATTGTCCACGTTTACTAATAAGGGACTTTCCCAGCGCCTTGCAAGTAACGTAGCCGTTGTACCGCTCATCGCTATGTCTAACACGCCGGCTGCATCAATCTGTTCCATCCGATAACCATCGGACGCGAGCACAGGAAGAAACCGAAGAAACTCTTTAATTTTGGTCTCGGGCTTCTCGTTTCCTATGTCCAAGCTGCCATTATAATCCGCGATCTGTTTCAGTGCGCGATCAGGGGCAAAATCAAAAATATAGCACTCTTTCTTGAGAATTTCTTCTTGGTTTGGGCTTTTCCCATCAGGATTCTTAATCGTCCATGGAGTTTGCACGCGAAACGCTGCCTGAAAATAAGTTTCGGGGCTTTGTACGCTTCGCAACATGAATATCCCCGTCCACGGCTTAACGGATACCCCTGTCATCAGCTTTCCACACGACAGCGTAATTGTTTTTGATTTCAGAGGCTCATCCATTGCCTCTTCAACTGGCTTCAGCGCTTTTATCCCCATTCCTGCTTTGCTTCCCGCTGCAACAACCACTTGATAATCGTGATAAAAAAGATTCTGTTTTTGTTTGAGCAAATTCCTCATAGCAAAGCAGGCAGACACAGACGGCAAAAACCACAGCGTATGGGAGAGAATATTGAGTAGCTGCGTTTCAGAGTAGGGCATCAAAGGCTTATTCTTGCCCAATTTTTGATTGTCTACGGTTACAGGACTCCGAATGATATTGAGCCACTTTTGCACTTCGGCTTCGTGCTTAAATTGGGCCTCGCCTGCCTGACCTTTTGCTGCAAAGAACTCATTTAAATTGAACTCATTGTATTCTCCGCCTCGAGCAACCTCTCTCATTACATCTGGCAGCTTATACGTTAGCATAATCATGCGAGGTAAAGAGGCATACGGATTATTTGATCCTTTCCACTCAGTCTTAGCTCTCTGCTCATCGGTGTACGTCCAATGATAAATTTCTTCTTCTATAAACTCCCCATTCTCAATCGCCCGAAAAGGCGTGCCAGTTAAATATAAATAAGCGCTCGTAGAAATCGGCATTTCTTCTTCGGCAATTTCAATTTCCTCTCCACCCTCACCCTTCTCCGCTTCGAATAGCTCCTTCGCTCGATCGCGCCAAGAGCCAAAGTGGTACTCATCTAATACTATGCAATCCCACTTGGTCTTGTGAACCCATTCATTCTTCGCCTTAATCCCACCAACATCATTCTTTCCCAAGTAATCCTGAAAGGAGCCAAAGCATACCACCGGCCTCCTCCCATCTACCATCGGTGCTTTAGCATTATTCTTTGATACAAATTGCCAGCTCTCAAAATCCACATGAGAATTCAAATCGCTCTCCCACGCATCCTCAACCGCCGGCTTAAATGTCAAAATCAAAATCCGCTTCCAACCCATCCTCTTTGCCAGTTGATACGTCGCAAACGTCTTCCCGAACCGCATCTTGGCATTCCACAGAAAATGAGGTGGTTTATCAGGCCGTTCCTTTCGCATTCGCTTAAAATAGCCCATCGCCTTCTCAACGGCAGCTTCCTGCTCAGGCCGCATTGGGAAGTCCAGGGTACGATCTTCCTCATTAAATTCTCGCCGTTTTACAGCTAAAACAGCAGCCCGCACATCCTTTACCGTGCATTTGAACCATTCGCCCTTAATTCTTTTAAACTTTTTCTGTTCCAAATACTTATGCACGTCATGATCGCGAAAAACGCTTCCATCGCTACGCATTGCACTTTCTTCCAGCACAACAGTGCGCGTCTCTATGGGCTTTGTGACATCATCGCCCATTCTTTCTCCCGCACTTCGCTCCGTGTACCCAACCTTCAGCATCCCGCTATACTGCGGATGAGAGTCCTCATACGCATAAATCTTGGGCTCAACCTTAGGTCTCTGCGGGAAAAACTCAGTCATTTGCTTTCCATGGCCGAATCATGTTTTCGATAAACTCGATTTCTCCTGCGGTTAATCCATATTTTTTATAGAGCTTTTCATCCGTCCATTCGTGCGTATAATCTTGCTGGGGAACAAATGTGAAACGCTCTTTTGTAATGTCTTGTGAAAAAGACATTTGAGAAATTAAAAAACGAACAAACTTGGTCTTCAGATAAAGTTCTAGACATTCAGCTTGTTTGCGATTATCAAAACTTCCGGCAATGATATAAGTCTCTGTACATACAGTTTTTGGCGGAAGAATGTCCACCTTTGATAATACCCGTCTTTTTCCCTCTTTGTCTGGCTGACCGCCATGATCATAAGAGACTTTTGATGTAATTACTTTCCATTGATCAATATACTGTAGGCCTGTGGTGATTTTCTTTCGTTCGATTTTTCCTCGTCCGCCAGCATATACTAAAGTTAACTCACCGAGATTTGAAGGTTGCTGATTTGTACCTAGCCCAAATGGCTTTCTGCTAGAGACTTGATCTGCCATGCTAGGCTCAGAAACCTTCTGCACTTTTTTAATGATTTGAACGGCTGTATCAAACCTGACAAAGGTATCAAATTCATTGAGCGCTCGTATAGATGTGGTTTCTTTATCCCCGTGTTTTTCCACAATTTCACACTTACCAACATACTCCCGATCCCACATGAAATAGCATATGCCTCCTGCGATATCCACGTTTGGGAAGCAATCCCGTGCATCCCAAAAATCAACAAGTTTTTTGATGCGCTTATCGTTTAACATTTCGCTTCTGAACTCATCAAGGCCCTTTCCGCCGGCAAACCAGCGGGAAGGAATAATCATGACTAAAAATCTTGGGTTTAATGATTTAGCCTGTAAAACGAACTTGTCGTAGATTGGCATAGCGCTTTTACCGTGCCCTTCATCGCTTAACTGGTAAGGGGGATTTCCAATGATTACGTCAAATTTCATATTGTCTATGACCTTGTGTTTATGGGGATGGATGAAGCTGTAAGCGTGAGATTCAAGATCTTCAGCTCGACTGTATTGTTCCTTGTTAGCGCCGCAATACTGGCAGGACTTGCCTTTCCATGTGTGTGATAACGGAGTGAAGAAGATATTGCCTTCAGCAGTATTGAAAGCTGTGCAAGCAGAGAGTTCGTAGTTGGCAGTTTTAGAGCAATAGAGGGTACGACGAGAAATGAGGGAAGTGAGTTCAGTAATGGCTAGACCAAAGAGTTGTTGTGTGCAGACATGATTAATACGTTGCTGAAGATCGGGGATTTCCTTTTCTAGGCCTTTCAGAAGGCGTTTAGCGATTTCTCGGAGGAAGACTCCTGATTTGCAGACAGGGTCAAGGAATTTGGCGTGTTTGTTTGACCAAAGCTCCTGAGGAAGCAAATCGAGAATTTCGTTAGCTAATTTAGGCGAAGTGAAAATTTCGTCACTGCTGAGATCGGCAAGACAAGAGAGTACATCGGGATTATGTCGAGTTTCACGAAACATTCTCTTGTCCTAGATCGTAAAGTCGCACGGGCGTATATTCTTTTAGAGGAGCCTCATCCGCTTCCATAAACAGTTCCAATTGATGAGAGCGATCGATGAGAAATGATAGCATATAATCTTGACGCCTTACCAAATCGCCTTCTAACAGAGTCCATTCAGAAAAAACAATAGGTCTCTTTTTCTTGTCAGGAGTTTTTAACTCTAGGGCATCTCCCCAAACTATATTACATCGCAAAACATATCGAATCACACCGCAATAGTTAGTATTCTCGTCAAATAATTTCAAATACTGCTCTTCAACAATCCGATACAGACGATCGCGACAAATCTGAATATTGTCTTGCAGTATATCAATGCCATATAAGTTGCTGACGGCTATAAACATATACCGCTCATAGCTTGAGCGGTCATGAGCCCACTTCTTTTCTACTACATTTAACTTGCGACGCAATATCTCCGCTAAAAAGTTGCCATCTCCACAAGCTGGCTCTAAAAAGCGAGCCTCTACTCTCGATGTTTCCTCCGCCACCAAATCAAGCATAGCTTTTACCTCTCGCTCTGCCGTGAACACCTCGCCATGATCAGCAACCCGCTCTCTCGACTTGATTTGATTCATTAGGTGCTCTTAGGAGGTTGA
>CAZZLR010000035.1:0-8125 GCA_964655045.1 uncultured bacterium
TATTTTGCAGCACGTCTCCAAAGGAATACCCCATCTGCTTCAGTAGATGCGTTCCGGGATCGTTTGGATTATGAATGTAGACAGCCCCCTCGGCTAAGGCATAGGCCGCCAGGTAAAGATCCGCTTTGACGCGGGAAAGGAGAGGCCAGTCGAGAAGAATATGAGGTTTTACAAAAAGAATGTGATCGTGGCGAAGGGGAAAAGGGGGAATGCCGACCGCAGATTCCCTCCGTTCGGGATGTTCAAGATCGAGGAAAGAAAAAAGAGCGATGAGAGCTAAACCTTGGATTGAAAATAAATCTTTGCAAGATGAGATTTTCTGCGGCCCGTTTTGGAAAGAGATCCATTGATCGCAGCCGATCCGTAGGGGTTTTGCCGCCAGGGAGAGCGCGGTAGGGGCGAGAGTGCGGCAGAGGAGGTGGCGTAAAGAAGCCTCCTGCCTCCATAGATCCCGACCAAAAGGAGTGGAGGCGGCTAGTTTTTGCGCGACTGTAAAAAGATCTGAGGATTGGAAAGGAATTCCCCCTAGTTCAATATACCCGTGCTGAGAAAAAAAGGCGGCCTGTTGTGAAGAGATCGTTGTTTTCATGATCCTCGCAGTCTCTCTAGAGCTTTTTGAAGGGCTTGCATTGCTGCGAAAGCGGAAAAGCGGATAAATCCTTCTCCGGCCTTTCCGAACCCGCTTCCCGGAATGGCGGCAATTCGGTATTTGTCCAAGAGATGGTCGAAAAAATCCCAAGAGGCCATTCCTTCGGGAGTCTTGCACCAAAGATATGGAGAGTCGAGCCCCCCGTAGACTATCCAGCCCGCGGACTTGAGTCCCTCATAAAAAAAACGTCCTCTTTTGAGATAAGAGGCGACGAGCTGTTTGACTTCTTTTTTTCCTTCATCGCTGAATAAAGCTTCGGCCGCCCGCTGGATGGGATAGGCGACGCCATTGAACTTTGTTTGATGGCGACGGTTCCATAAAGCATGCAGCGAATGTTTTTTTTGGCAGTCGATAACGTTCAAGGCATGAGGAACGACTGTGTACGAACAACGAAGCCCTGTGAATCCGGCCGATTTTGAAAAAGTGCGAAATTCTACCGCGGCCTCCTGCGCCCCTTCAATTTCATAAATGCTGCGGGGAACCTCGGGATCGGTGATGAAATCGCTGTAGGCGCCGTCGATCAAAAGAATTGAACCGTTTTTTCTCGCATAAGCCACCCAGCTTTTCAGCGTCTCCCTCGTGAGGGCTACGCCCGTTGGATTATTGGGGTGGCAAAGATAGATGAGATCGAGCGGGGGCGCGTGAAAGGGAATGGAAGGTTGGAAGCCGTTCTTTTCTAGACATTCGAGATATACGACCCCCCCATGGCGTCCGCGCTTGGTGATCGGGCGCGTCCGGCCGGCCATGACGTTGGAAGCCAAATAGACCGGATACGTGGGGTCGGGGAGGGCGACCTTATTTTTCGCATCGAAAAGTTCTTGGAAGTTAGCGATATCGCTTTGGGCTCCATCCGAAACGAAGATTTCGCTCGGATCAATATTTAAACCTTTATAGGCATGGGAAGCGATTGCCTCTCGTAAAAAAGAGTATCCCTCCGAAGGGCCGTATCCACGGAATTGTTTTGGCGTCCCCATTTCATGGACGGCCTCCGATAAGGCGCGAATGGCCGACTTTGGCAAAGGTTCCGAAATATCGCCGATGCCTAGATCTAAGATTTCGGCTTGAGGATGCTCTGTCCGCGTATGAGCGATCCTCCTCTCGATTTCGGGGAATAGATACTTTTGAGAAAGTTTTGAAAAATGATGATTTAATTTTACCATAAAAGTAGGATTATCCCCAAACAACCTGAAAAGTTGGTGTTTAGATTGTTGGAGCATAGCGTTTGAACCTTCCCCTGGATACATCCAGGGGATTCCGGCAACAGAGCCAAACGGCGTATAACGCGGAGTGGATGTTGGGCGATTCTATCGCTCTCGAGGTTCGTTCCGAACCCATACCAGAGACAGCAACAAGCAGCGAATCTCTGGAACTCACACTATCCCAAGATATGCCAAACTTGGCACTTACGCGTCAAGCCGTCTGTACGACAATTGCTTTGGCAGAGGCCTTGGTGATAACCTGTTGCGAGACAATATACGACAAGAAGTGGATTATATGCAAATGCGCTCCTTGACTCCCTAACTAAAGCTAGGGGACTCGCGTCGCGTCTTTATTGCTTTTGGTATAAGAGGTCGCCCTCCAAGCTTTCAGGCGCTCTTGCGTATAATTTCTCCTCGACGATACAATATATCCAAACAACCTGAAAAGTTAGCGCGTGTAATTTGATGGAACAATTTAAAAATCAGATTTCCTGCATCGAAGAGAAACTCGGTTATGTATTTGAAGATCCTTCACTGCTAATTTTAGCATTAACTCATCGTTCTTTCGTCAATGAAGCAAAAGGAACGGTCGAAGGGCACAATGAACGTCTTGAATTCTTGGGAGATGCCGTTTTAGGTCTGGTTTTGTCCGATTACTTGTATCATCGATTTCCCGATGCCCCGGAAGGGAGCTTGTCTCAAATCCGATCGCGTCTTGTGGATGCGGCTTCCTGCGCGCATTATTTGCAAAAACTGGGCCTTGAGGAAGCTATCTTGTTGGGAAGGGGCGAAAGGATTGGGGAAGGACGTTTAAAAACATCGATTCAATCCGATGTCTTCGAAGCCTTGATAGCAGCTCTATATCTCGATGGAGGACTGTCCATTGCGAAATCTTTTTTTCTCTGCCATTTTGAGGCCGATATTGAAAAAGTCATCGGAAGTCCTCCGCGCAACTACAAAGCGGAGCTGCAAGATTTTTCTCAAAAAAAATTTCAAAAAGCTCCTGAGTATAAGGTGATCCAGGAGACAGGCCCTGACCATGCGAAAATTTTTCATGTTCTTGTTATCGTGGATGGCATGGAGGCGGGGGTCGGCTTGGGAACCTCGAAAAAACAAGCGGAGCAAGGCGCGGCGTTTGCGGCGCTGGCAAAGCTAGGCGCGCGTTGATGGGAAAGGCAAAAACAATTTGGGCATGCAAAGAGTGCGGGCATAGCCAGTTGAAATGGACGGGTAGCTGTCCTTCTTGTCAAAACTGGAATACGCTGGCGGAAGAGGTTTCCATTATGGAAGCAAAGCCCCGTTTTGAGTCAAAGCGCTCCTCCGGGGCGCAGCCGGTGCGGATTGGAGAAGTCCGTTCCGGAGAAGCAAAACGCATCATGACGAACATGGGCGAGCTGGATCGTATTTTCGGAGGGGGGATCGTAGAGGGGTCCTTGGTGTTGGTTGGAGGAGAACCTGGCGTAGGAAAATCGACTTTGTTATTGCAACTGGCCAATGCGCTGGCTCTCCAAGGATTGACAATTCTTTATGTTTGCGGAGAAGAATCGGCAGAGCAGACTTCCTTGCGCGCAAAGAGGCTTGGCATAGATCATCAAAATATTTATCTTCTGAGCGAAACAACCTTTTCAATCATTCGATCCCATATCGATCAGTTGAAGCCCGATGCGGTGATTGCGGATTCGGTGCAAATTATCTACAAATCGGAGATTCCTTCTTCGCCGGGATCTGTCGTGCAGGTGCGTGAGGTCGCCATGGAATTCATGCATTTAGCTAAGGGGGAAGGCATCACTTCCTTCTTGATAGGCCATGTTACGAAGTCGGGGGAGTTGGCAGGTCCCCGCGTGTTGGAACATATGGTAGACACGGTGCTTGAGTTTGAAGGAGATCGGCAAAACGGTTATCGATTGCTCCGCTCTGTGAAAAATCGTTTCGGCCCTACGGATGAAATTGCCATTTTTCAGATGAAAGAGGGGGGGCTTTCCGAGGTGCCCAATCCTTCCGAGGTCTTTTTGGAAGGGCGCGCGCATAAGCTTCCGGGTTCTGTGATCGTCCCCGGCCTAGAAGGGGCCCGTTCTTTCTTATTGGAAGTGCAGGCACTTGTTACACAAACGGCCTTTGCAACCCCTTCGCGCAAATCGACAGGACTCGATCAAAATCGGCTTGCTTTATTGCTGGCAGTGTTGGAAAAAAGAATGAAATTTCCTTTGCACCATAGCGATGTCTTTGTCGCCTTGACGGGGGGATTGAAGATTGTGGAGCCTGCGCTGGACCTAGGGATTTTGCTCGCGATTGCTTCCTCTCACGAAAGCCGTCATCTTCCTTCCGATTGCGTGGTTCTGGGAGAAGTGGGTTTGGGAGGAGAAGTGCGCGCGGTGAGCCGCGTCGAGACTCGTCTTAAAGAGGCGATTCATATGGGGTTTCGCAGCTGCATTTTACCGAGGCGTAATTTAAAAGGGCTCTCGCAGCAGATTTGCGAAAAAATTTCTTTAATTGGTGTGGATTTAGTTGATGACGCGATGCGGCACGTATTACAGTAAATAGGATCAGATGGAGAAGGGACTGAGAAATTTTTGAAGCAGATGCAAGCCCATCAAACAATTCGACTACGGGTCGGAGCGCGCTCTTCGCCGCTTTCTCGTGCGCAATTCGAAGAAGTTTCCCATGAATTTTTTGACAAGAACCCCTCTTTGATCATCGAGCCTGTTTGGGCGAGTAGTCCCGGAGACCGGGATCGAGGCATTTCTTTGCGAGGGTTGGAACGAAGCGATCTTTTTACACGCGACCTCGATGCGATGCTGTTATCGGGGGACATTGATTTGGCCATTCATTCGGCTAAAGATTTGCCGGAACCCCTCCCTTTCGGATTGCAAATCGTGGTCTTGACGAAGGGGTTGGATCCGAGAGACAGCCTTGTTTTGCGCGAAGGGCTTTCCTTAGAAGCTCTGCCGAAAGGAGCCGTGATCGCGACATCGAGCGAGCGGCGCGAGGCGATGGTGCGTAAACTGAATCCTTTTGTTCGCTGTATTGATTTGCGTGGCTGTATTGAAGAGCGGCTGGCTAAACTCTCTTCGGGAGAAGCCGATGGGGTCGTTGTGGCGGAGGCGGCGCTGATTCGCCTGAAGCTTACGCACCTACATCGAGTGATTTTGCCGGGGGACACGGTTCCTTTACAAGGAAAGCTTGCGATTGTTGGACGAGCGGAAGAATCATCCGCCCAGATCCAAAACCTACACAATCTCAGGCATTAATACCAAAAAAAACAAATATGACATTATTTGTTTCTTTTGGTATAAGATCTGGGTCTTCACTATTTCGTTGCTCTCGGCTGCGTTTCTTATATAATAGACGCCTATGTCAGGATTGCCCCAAGATCCCTTTGGATGCCCTTATTTACTACTTGCGCCGATGGAAGGTGTGGGAGACCGCAGCTTTAGAAAGGCCATGGCCTCGATTGGCGGATTTGATGAAGCGGTGCGTGATTTTCTGCGCGTCCCCCGCCAAGCGCATATAAAAAGTTTAGTTCAAGAGTATGAGGCAGGGGAAATCGCTCCGATCCCATTGGCGGCTCAGATTATGGGAGCGGAACCTGGTTCTATGGCGGAGGTGGCCGCGGCCTTGGAACAGAGGGGGGCTCCTCGCATTGACGTTAATTGTGGGTGTCCGTCTAATACGGTAACGGGCAAAGGGGCAGGGTCGAGCCTCTTGAAAGAACCGAAATTCCTCTATGAAGTTGTGAGCGCGGTAGTGAGGGCTGTTTCAGTGCCGGTGACCGTGAAGATGCGATCGGGATTCGAAGATACGGCGCTTTTTCGAGATAATCTGTTTGCTGCGCAAGAAAGCGGCATCGCTTATTTAACGCTGCATCCAAGAACAAAAGCCGAAGGATATGGTCCTCCTGCCCGCTGGGATTTGATCGCCGAGGCGAAATCCCTTTTGCGCATTCCTGTGGTTGGCAACGGAGATATTCGCAATGGAGAAGATGCATTGCGTATGTTGCGGACAACGCGCTGCGATGGTTTAATGATCGGTCGAGGAAGTATCATGAATCCCTTTATTTTTCATCAAATCCGCGCGGAATTTTCTCGAACAACTGGCGCTTTATTTAGCCAAGAACGGCTTTTTGCTTATTTTGACGCCTACTTATGCGCTCTGACCGAGGCAGGGACATCTGCCAAAGCATGCATGGGCAAGCTCAAGCAGCTGTTTGGTTTTGTATTCAAGGAGGAAAGACTGCTGGATCGGAGACGGGATCTCTTAGCCTCCTCCCAGGAAGACCCTTTGGAGTTTCTCCAATCGGCTAAACAAATGGTTGCAGAAGGACTCTATGCTTCTCCTTAGCGTGCAATCCTTGTCTAAATTTTTCGGCGCAAGAGAGCTGTTTTGCGATCTTTCCCTGAGTCTTTTCTCGGGGGATAAAGTAGGCTTGATCGGAAAGAATGGATGCGGAAAATCCACCCTTCTTAAAATTTTGGCAGGGCAGGAAAAAGCAGATTCAGGGATCATTTCTCCGCGGCGCGGAGTCACGATCGGTTACTTGCCCCAAACTTGTGAATTTCCGGATCTGCGCCCTTTGGATATTCTTCTGCAGAGTTTCGACCCTTCTTCGGAGGTTCCTGATTATGAAAAAGAAAGACTTTCCGAGCTTTGGTTGAGTAAATTGGGATTTACGGGGGAAGAACCTTCGGCTGCCATTCTTTCAGGGGGGTGGAAAAAGCGACTCAGACTTGCGCAAGAAATGGTGCATGGCCCCGACCTACTCCTTCTCGACGAGCCGACGAATCATTTAGATCTGGAAGGGGTTGTCTGGCTGGAGAAATTTTTGGAAAAAGAAGCTCCCGCATATCTCCTTGTCAGCCATGATCGTTATTTTCTACAGCATGCGACGAACCGAGTGATGGAAATCGACTCTGCTTATCCGAAAGGATTATTTTCTTCTCAAGGTTCTTATGCGGACTTTTTGTTGCACAAAGAACAGTTTCTTTTAGGACAATTAGAACAGGAAAAATCGCTGGCTTCCAAGGCGCGCAGGGAGGTGGACTGGCTCCGTTCCAACGCCAAAGCGCGTACGACAAAGTCGCAAGCGAGAATCGATGAGGCGCATGAACTCTTGGGAACTTTGGCGGACGTGCGTCAAAGGAATCGAAAACAATCGGCAGGGATCGATTTTACGGCCAGTGAAAGACAGACGAGAAAGCTTGTCTCCGTGAAAAACTTGATGAAGAAGACAAAAGAAAAAATCCTTTTTCAAGGATTGGATTTTACCCTCTCTCCTGGAGTCCGCATTGGACTTATGGGACCGAATGGTTCCGGAAAAACAACGCTGCTGCGCCTTTTAGCCGGAGAGTTGATGCCGGACCAGGGGACGATTAAGCGTGCAGAAGATTTGCAAACCGTCTATTTCGATCAACATCGAAATACGCTCCCTCTCAATCTTTCTCTACGGGAAGCGCTTTCTCCGAGCGGAGATTTTATTCAATTTAGAGGCCAGCCTATTCATGTGAACGGTTGGTGTAAACGATTTCTCTTCTCGCCTGATCTGCTCGATATTCCCATCGGGAGATTATCGGGAGGGGAAAGGGCGCGGATTGCCATTGCTCATCTGATGCTCCGGCCGGCCGACCTCTTGTTGCTCGATGAACCTACGAATGACTTGGATATACCCACGTTGGAGACTTTGGAAGCGAGTTTGATGGATTTTCCCGGCGCCGTTGTCTTGATTACGCACGACCGTTGCATGCTCGATCGAGTATGCAATGCGATTTTGCCTTTGGAAGGGCTGGTGCATACGGAGCTGTTTTCGGATGTTTCCCAATGGGAAGAGGCGCAAGCCTCTCGACGAAAATCTATGGAAGAGCAATCAAGAAAAGAAGAAAAAGCCATTCCTCAATCGAAAAAGAAACTCTCTTATTTGGAAAAAAAAGAGTATGAGGAAATGGAAGATCGCATTGCGGCGCTGGAAGCAAGGAGAAAGGATTGGATGCCTCTTATGGAAGATCCAAACATTGCGGGAAATAATCAGAAATTGACTGAGGTATGCGCGGCTCTTCATGCGATCGATATGGAGATTGAAAGACTGTATGTCAGGTGGGAAGAACTCGAACAAAAGCAAAACCCTTTATCTGGGAATTGATCCTCCGCCGGGGGTGTTTCATTATCCTGTGATCCGCGTAGAGCCTATGGCTCTTCCCCAAGAAGCATTGTCTATGTGGGAGCGCTCTACCCACGGACTTTTTACAAGTAAAAACGCCGTCCGCTTTTGGCCCCTTTCGGGAAAAGA
>CAZZLR010000036.1:0-8000 GCA_964655045.1 uncultured bacterium
GAACCTTCCCTCAGATAACATCGAGCGTAACATTAAAAAAGCTTCTTCGGCAGAAACGCAAGATTATGTCGAAGTTGTCTATGAGCTTTATGGTTATGGGGGAGTGGGTCTGATTGTCGATGCGATGACGGACAACAAAAATCGGACAGCCTCCGAGATGCGGATCGCTATGAATAAACGGGGAGGAACTATGGCGGCTCCCGGAGCGGTATCTTATAATTTCGATCGGCGCGGAGTGATTCGCGTGGCCAAGGGATCGATCGAAGAAGACCGGCTCTTTCTCCTTGCGACAGAGCAGGGAGCCGAAGACTTCCTCGTCGAGGAAGACGCCTTCAGCGTGATTTCTCCCGTCGAGACCTTCTATGCGGTCAAAGCCGCGATTGAAGAGGCGGGAGGCAAATGCGAAGAGGCGGAACTCGCGATGCTTCCAAAGGTATGGGTTGAGGTCACTGAAGAGCAGGCAGACCAAAATATGGCTTTAATTGAATGGCTTGAAAACATCGATGACGTCGACGCCGTATACCACAACATGAAGCTCTGACGCGCTCAAATAGGACATTATACCAAAATCCAGGGGATTCGCGTCGCGTCTTTGTTCACAAAATAGCTTTGCGTAGTTCTCCCTCGCGGATTCCCAGGTTGCCGTAGCGATGATAGTCGGAGCTCAAAGACACTTCGCGTAAGAAATGGAGCAGCTCAAAGCGTCCGTTGGCTAAAACAGGGGCGTCAATGATATGCGCACCTGTTTCTGCGGCGGCATGATAAAGGGCGTCGGAAGGTGTTTCTAGAATACGGATCCTCGCAACGCTTCCTTGCTTTATGCGCGCGATGAACTCTTCGTTGCTTTCTTCGAAGACTTGGAGAATGGGAACCAGTTCCAGCCAGTTGAGAGGATTGGATTTTGCCATGCCTCCTTGCCAGCTTATTTCCAGTCTCGCTCCGCACGTCAAGGCTGCGGCAGCGCTGCGCAAGACATCGAGAGGATCGGATTTCCCATCGATGCGCAGCGTCATATTTTTCCTCGGCACATAATAGAAATAGTTGTCTTCTCCTACAATTTTTGTAGGATCTCTGTGCTGGCGCATCCTTTTCCACCAATATGCGTAATTGGCGACGCTCGCTGCCCAGAGACCGAGTTTTTCAGCAGATAGATGCAGCTTTTCTAAGAACGCCGTTAAGTTATTGACCCATTCGTTGACGGGGAGTTTTTCTTGAGGGAGCCCAATTTGACGCACATGCATGCATTCGCGGAGATAATTAGGCCCGCCGGCTTTCGATCCGTTGCCGAAACTAGACGCCTTGGTTCCTCCAAAAGGCTGTCGCCGTACAATCGCTCCTGTAACGGTTCGATTGATATAAAGATTTCCCGCTTCAATCCCCTCCAGCCACAGTTGCTGTTCTCTTTCATCAAGACTTTGCAGCCCTGAGGTGAGTCCGTAGGGAACCTTGTTTGCCAGCTCGATCGCATGGGACAAATCCTTTGCTCGCAAAACTCCCAGTACAGGGCCGAAAAACTCGGTCATATGAGTAAAGCTGCCCGGCTGCACATTCCACTTGATGCCGGGCGTCCATAAACAAGGATTGGAAGGATCTTGTTTCGGTTCCAAAAGCCACTCTTCTTGATCTTCCAGCGTGGTCAAAGCGCGTTTCAAGACCCCTTTTGGTTCATGAATCAGAGGATTTATTCTCGACGCAGGGTCCCAAGGAACGCCTGTTTTTAAACTGGCCGCCGCTTCACGGAGCGTTTTTCGGAAATGAGGATCGTCGTAAACTTCGGCCTCCAAAATAGCAAGGGAGGCCGCCGAACATTTCTGTCCTCCGTGTCCGAAGGCGGATTGGATGAGATCTTTGATGGCAAGATCTCGATCGGATAGAGCTGTGACGATCATTGCATTTTTCCCGCCTGTCTCCGCCGCAAGGTCTAGTCCGGGGCGCATTTTTAAGAAATGGCGCGCCGTCTCCGTCCCTCCCGTCAAAATAACGCAGTTGACTCTTGGGTCGGAAACGAGGCTGCTGCCTGCTCCCTCTCCGGAACAGGGGACGAACTGAAGAACCGTTTTGGGAATTCCGGCATCCCAAAGAGCATTGACGAGTTCCCATCCGACGAATACGGCATCGGAAGCAGGCTTAAATAAGACGCAGTTGCCCGAGATCAACGCAGCAAAGATCCCGCCGGCGGGAATGGAACAGGGAAAATTCCAGGGGGAGGCGACAAGCACCGTTCCCTTGGGAGACCACTCCAGATCCTTGAAGCGAGCCATTTTTTCTCTTTGACGCCGATAGTATTCGGCAAAATCGATGGCCTCCGATACTTCCGGATCGGCTTCGGCAATGGTTTTTCCCCCCTCCAGCATCATGGCGCCGATCAAATCACCTCTCTTTTTGCGTAGAATATGAGCGGCGTTGGCAATGAGGCGTGCCCGATGCTCAAGGGTGGTTTCTCCCCAGCTTTTTTCTGTCTCCTTAGCGCAGAGGATGGCTTGCTGAATGTGCTGTGTTTCCGCTTTGGCATATTGGAATAAAATTTCTTTAGGATTCGAAGGGCTTCGGCCGATCCCTTGCGTATTGTCGAAGATTTCTTTGCCTCCGATGACGAAAGGGAGCGGCTCGATTTTTTTTGTTTTCCAGGACTGGATGATGTGCATCGCCCAACGTTGGTTATGGGGAAGGGAGAAATCGGTATCGGGCTCGTTTTCAAAGGGGGCGTCAAAGTCGACAGCGGCTGGAGCGTGAAGCCTGTTTTGTCCTCTGCGCGCATGTTGGCCGGCCGACTCCATTTCATCGCAGCTTTGTGAAAAAAGGGCGGTCTGCCCTTCCCAGACATCCGTTCCCGTCTTTAAGCCGAATGCATGGCGCAAGAAATTATCGGCCCCCGTATTCTCATCGAGCCGCCGGATTAAATAGGCGATGGCATGTTGAAATTCTTCTTTTGTCGCAATGGGACAATAAAGGAGCATGTCCCCTGTCAATTTCTGCACTACGCGTCGAATCGGCTCAGCCATCCCTTCGAGCATTTCGAATTCGACGTGATCGACGACATCGTTTTCCAGCCGCAGCAAAATGGCGAAAGCGATATCGAAAAGATTATGGCTTGCTACGCCTAAGCGCACTGCGCGGGCGTTTTCTTTTTTGCATCCATAGGAGACCATCCGTTTGTAATTCGCATCGACATCGAGCTTTGTCGTGTAGGGCGCCTGAGGCCATCCCTTCAAGGAAGCCTCGAATTGTTCCATGGCCAGATTCGCCCCTTTGACGATTCTGATTTTGATTTGCGCGCCTCCTCCTGCAACCCGTTTTTTGGCCCATTCGGTCAACTCTTTTTGAATCGCATGAGAGTCGGGCAAGTAGGCTTGAAGGACGATCCCTGCTGAATAATGAAAAAATTCCGATTCGTTCAAGACCCTTTGAAAAGCGGCGACAGTGAGATGAAGGTCTCGATATTCTTCCATATCGAGGTTGATAAATTTCGGTTCAGGTTCTTTTCCTTCTCCTTTGGGCACAGCTTCCTTCATTGCCATGCGATATAAAGATTTCAATCGCCCCGCAATGTGTTCGACGCTCCCTTCGAAGTCGATCATATTGATTTGACTGAATACGGTGGAGATTTTGACCGAAATATAATCGATATCCGGATTTCTCAGATCCTCCATATAGAGGTGCATTCTGTGTTTGGCTTCGGCTTCGCTGAGAATCGCCTCGCCGAGATGGTTGAGATTGAGGCGGACGCCCTGTTTTTTTCTTTCTGCCAGGTGTCGAGTTAAAAGATGGGATTCTCCGGGGAGAATGACGCGGGAAGTCTCTTTCCTCAATGTATAGGAGGCAAAAGGGATCAAAAACTGCGCTGCCTTGGAAGAAAGATGCTTGAGGACATGCAGCTCGGTTTTCTGCACCCACCCGAGATATTGGGGAACGCCGATCTTATTGAGAAGATAAATCATTTGATCGGCAATGCGCCGGTGCGATTTGCTGCGGAAACACTGATCGGTCATCGCCGTTGTGAAGGCTTTCCCTTTAGGATCTTTCATGAGGCGGGCGAGCTGTTCTTGGACCTTTTTTTCGGCGGCGCTCGTGGTTCGGTTGGCCTCGCTTAGCATCAACGCGGCCAGTTCAATCGCTTTTTTCTTTCTTTCGGATAGAGAGAGGGTTTTCCCCTTGACGGATTCAAGGAGTGCATGAGCGTCTTCGAGATAAGAGGGCATAGTCGGGACACCTTTGTTTGAAGGAATGATGAGCCTTTGATTATAGCTATAGCACAGTATTGGTTTTTTTTGTATATTCTGCATCGGCCTCAGGGGGTGCCCGAAGATTATGTACCCAGACAACCCGAAAAATTGGCGTTTATGTTCGGTCGATTCTTTAGTCTTTTCGTGCTTTTGTTTTCTTCCACGGCTTTTTGTTCTTTACTGAGTTCTGTTCTGCCCGGCGTCGATCTGTTTTTTCAAGAGGAGGCGCAAAGTCTTTTTGGTAAAAAGATAGGGTTGATTGTGAATCAGACGAGTGTGGATTCTTCCTTGGAGCCCACTTTGTCGAAGTTTTTAAAACAGCATCCTGCGATAACCGTAGCCGCTCTTTTCGCGCCCGAGCATGGTTTGCAGGGAGTGCAATACGCGGGGGAGTCGGTACAAGGGGGAAAGCTTGGATCGATTCCGGTTTATAGCTTGCATGGGAAAACAAGACGGCCTACGGCAGCGATGTTGGAAGGGCTTGATGCGGTTGTCTATGATATTCAATGCACGGGAGTGCGAGCCTATACGTATCCCTCCACCCTTTTTTATATGATGGAAGAGGCTGCAAAACAAGGGATCGAGGTCATTGTCCTGGATCGGCCGAATCCCATCAACGGAGTCGTTGTCGACGGATGCATGCTCGACGAGTCGTTTCGTTCTTTTGTAGGATACATCAACGTTCCTTATTGCCATGGCATGACCATTGGCGAACAGGCTTTATTTTTTAACGCTGAATATAAGGTGGGCTGTTCACTGCGCGTTATCCCGATGCGAGGGTGGAAGCGAACTATGAGTTATACGGATACGGGGCTTGCCTGGATTCCTCCTAGCCCCAATGTTCCGGAGCCGACGACGCCTCTTTTTTGTCCGATGACGGGGATCTTGGGGGAATGCGAAATTGTGAATATTGGAATCGGTTATACGCTGCCATTTAAAGTGGTAGGCGCTCCATGGATCAAAGCGATCCCCTTTGCGGCCGCGCTCAACGCTCAGAAACTTCCGGGGGTGGTTTTTTCTCCTTATTTCTACCGCCCCTTTTGGGGACGCTATAAGGGAGAAAACTGCGAAGGGGTTTTACTTCATGTGCGCGATCCTCTTACATTTCGTCCCGTCGCAGCGCAGTATCTCATTATGGGGCTCTTGAAGAGTTTGTATCCCTCGCAATTCATGCAGGCGCTGAACCGTTCGGAGGCGCGCAAAGAAATGTTTCACAAAACAAACGGCACCGACGCTGTGTACGAAATCCTCAAAAAGGAACGGTTCCCCGCCTGGAAGCTGATCGAGCTGCAACATGCAGAACGAGAAGCCTTTCTTGTGCGTCGCAAGCCCTATCTTTTGTACAAAGATTAGCACTTTCACGAATCAGTTGCTAAAAAATTGACGAAAAAAGGGTGTCTTGCTAAGATGCTATTTTTTAACAGGAGGGAAAAGTATGTCTAACCTTAATAAAATTAAGCCGCTAGGCAACCGTATTGTGGTGGAAAGAGAAGAAGCCCCTTCTTCGAAAGGGGGGATTTTGCTTCCCGACAGCGCGCAGAAAAAACCGCGTACAGGCAAGGTGTTGGCCGTGGGTCCTGGAAAATCGGATGACTGCGGCAAGCTTCATGTCATGGACGTGAAGGTGGGGGACCGCGTTTTATTTTCTTCTTACGGAGGGACGGAATATAAAACGGACAATATGGAATATTTAATTTTATCTGAAGAAGATGTGTTGGCAGTTTATAACTAAGGGAGATTTGTATGCCGAAGATGTTGCAATTCAATGAAGATGCTTTAAAATCCCTCCACCAGGGGGTGAAGACGCTTGCCAAAGCCGTGATCGTCACGTTAGGTCCTAAAGGGCGCAACGTTGTGATTGGAAAAGAGTTTGGCTCTCCTCTTTCTACAAAAGACGGAGTGACGGTCGCTAAGGAGATTGTTTTAAAGGATAAGTATGAAAATATGGGGGCGCAGCTTGTGAAAGAGGCGGCCTCGAAGGCGGCGGACGCTGCGGGCGATGGGACGACGACGGCGATTGTTTTGGCTGAAGCGATCTTTTTAGAGGGGCTGAAAAACGTAGCCGCCGGAGCCAACCCCATGGACGTGAAGCGTGGAATGGATAAAGCGGTGAAAACGGTGGAAGAGGCGTTGGACCGGTTGGCCAAGCCCGTCAAGTCTCCGGAAGAAATTCGGCAAATCGCGACAATTTCGGCCAATAACGACCCTGCGATCGGAGCCATTATTGGCGAGGCGATGCAAAAAGTGGGAAAGGACGGAATTGTGACTATTGGCGAAGCGAAGGGAGTGGAAACGATTCTCGAGGTCGTCGAGGGAATGCAATTTGATAAAGGCTATATTTCTCCCTATTTTGTCACAAACGGCGACAAGATGACGGTGGAGTTGGAAAACCCCCTTATTTTGGTTACGGATAAAAAGATTTCGAACGCCAAAGAGATCGTCTCTTTCTTAGAGAAGTTTTCACAGCGCCATCGCCGTCCTCTATTGATCATCGCTGAGGATATTGATGGCGAGGCTTTAGCGACGCTGGTGATTAATAAGGTGAAAGGAGGACTCTCTGTTTGCGCGGTGAAGGCGCCGGCTTTCGGGGATCGGCGTAAGGCGATCTTGGAAGATATTGCCGTTTTGACGGGCGCTCAAGTCGTTTCTTCGGATTTGGGTCTCGAGATCGAAGATATCGAGCTCGATGTGTTAGGAAGCGCCGAAAGGGTGAAAATCGGAAAAGACGAGACGACTCTTGTCAATGGGTCAGGCAAATCGCAAGAGGTGCAGAAACGGATCGCTCAGATTCGATATGAGATGAGCCAACCCAAGGTTTCCGATTATGATCGGGAAAAATTGGAAGAGCGTTTGGCTAAGCTCGCGGGTGGCGTAGCTGTTGTGAAAGTGGGCGCTCACACGGAAGCGGAAGCCAATGAGAAAAAGGCAAGAATCGAAGACGCGCTCCATGCTACAAGGGCTGCTGTGGCGCAGGGAATCGTTCCGGGAGGTGGCGTAGCCTTGATTCGCGCATCGCATGCGTTGGATCAGTTGAAACTGGTGGGGGATGAGCGAGTGGGTCTGGAAACGATTCGCAAAGCTTGCTTTGCTCCTGCGACGGCTATTGCAAACAACTGTGGGAAAAATGGATCTCTGATCGCAGAAAAGATCGTTGAGAAAGAAGGATCGGTTGGCTACAACGGCATGACGGACGCTTTTTCAGATCTTGTCAAAGATGGAGTGATCGATCCTGTGCTGGTTACAAAAAGTGCTCTTGTGCACGCAGCCTCTATATCGGGAATGTTGATTACGATCGGCGCCATGATTACAGACAAGCCTGAACCAAAAAAGGCAGCGGCTCCTGCTCCTATGGGCGGCATGGGTGGCATGGGCGGCATGGGCGGCATGGGAATGTAGGCCGGCTCACCTTTTTGCGCAGCGTCGTCCTTCTCTTGAGGAAGGACGATGAGATAAACACTGTCGAATACCGCAAGGTTCGGCGGTGTTATGCCAAAAGCAACAAATATGACATCATTTGTTGCTTTTGGTATTATTTCTGATTATTGTATTAGTTTTTCTGATCGCGTATGGATTTTTCTTTGTGCAGCAACAATAAATGTCCTTCAAGCTGCTTGCGAGCGATCCAATTATGATCCACTACCTGCCACACTGTAAGCGGGGTGGCATTCTCAAGGTTCTTGATCAGTTCTTTGCATTTTTCTTTCACGAAAACAGTTCTTTTTTCTAAATTTTGATCATATATTTTTTTACTGTCATGATCTGAATAGATGTGATCTA
>CAZZLR010000037.1:0-7911 GCA_964655045.1 uncultured bacterium
ATACAATTATAAATAATGGGACAATCGAGGATCTCAAAAAAGAAATCCTCGCGTTGAACCTAATCCAACCTTAAAGTGAGTTTTTTTCATGAATTCAGATCCATCTATCGAATCGCCTAAAAATTCTTCTCTTCCCTTAGAAACGCCCCCTCCCTTTGAAGCCGTAACACGCATTTCCGATCTACAGCGCATGAGCATCGATCAACTGCAGGCCTATGCGCGCAGCATTGGGTTGAAGCACACGGCGCCATTGACGAAATCAGGCGTGGTGTTTGAAATCGTCAAAACGATTTCGGAAAGACCGAACGAAGTTCTCTATGGCGAAGGAGTCTTGGAAGTTTTGCCCGATGGATTTGGATTTCTCCGCGCCCCCAATTACAATTACTTGCCTTCGGCCGAAGATATTTATGTTTCCCCCGCTCAAATCCGGCGCTTTGACTTGCGCAAAGGGGATACGATTTTCGGATCGATCCGGCCGCCCCGTGAAAAGGAAAAGTACTTTGCCATGCTCAAGGTAGAGAAAATCAATGGGCAGACATTCGAACAAACGCGCGACCGCGTCCTGTTTGAGAACCTCACTCCCCTCTACCCCAATAAGCGGCTGGTGATGGAAACATCCCGCGAAAGAATTTCCACCCGCGTCCTCGACCTTGCGGCTCCCATCGGCAAAGGGCAAAGGGCTCTCATCGTCGCTCCGCCCAAGTCGGGTAAGACGATCTTGATGCAGAATATTGCCAATGCCATTGAAACCAACAACCCCGAAGTCATTTTACTGGTTCTGCTCATCGACGAGCGCCCCGAAGAGGTAACCGACATGATCCGCACTGTGAAAGGGGAAGTCATTGCCTCAACGTTCGACGAGCCTCCGGAAAGACACGTTCAGATCGCGGAGATGGTGATTGAAAAAGCGCGCCGTCTTGTCGAATGCGGCTATGACGTGGTGATTTTGCTCGACAATATTACAAGGCTTGCCCGCGCCTACAACACGGTGCAGCCCCACTCCGGTAAAATCCTTACAGGGGGCGTTGACGCCAACGCGCTGCATAAACCTAAGAGGTTTTTTGGCGCTGCGCGCAATATAGAGCAAGGAGGTTCCTTAACAATCATTGCAACGGCTCTGATCGATACGGGATCTCGCATGGACGAGGTCATTTTCGAGGAATTCAAAGGAACGGGCAATATGGAACTCGTTCTCGACCGACGTCTTGCCGATCGTCGCCTGTTCCCTGCCATCGATGTCATGAAAAGCGGCACCCGGAAGGAAGAACTCCTATACCATCCTGCAGAATTGGAAAAAATCTACCTGCTGCGCCAAGGGCTGGCCGATTTAACACCTGTGGACGCCATGAATCTATTGACAGCTCGGTTGAAGAAAACATCGACAAACGCCGAGTTTCTTCTCTCTATGAAAGATTGAGGTTTGCATCAAAAATCGGGATCATGTAAAAAAAGCTTAGGAGCCTCGAATCATGCAGCGTATCGCCCTACTTCTTTTTTTATTTGCTCTCGGATTAGGGGGATACTTCTCTATGCATCGCTTTCCCAACTTGAGCGATAAAATCGAGGATTTTCTCAGCCCCGATAGTTTTCAGACCTTAGAAGTGCGCTATTCCGCTGAAAGCATCATGGAAGCCCATAAAATGGAGCTTCTGTCTGATAGCGCCCATGTTTTTCTTGAACCGACTCTAAAATTCGTCCCTTATCTCCTGATGGATGTGAAATATAATCGTTCCCAAGACAAAACGGGCGAGGGGGTCATTTTATGGGGTCTGGTCGATGGAGAAATGGTCGTGAATACCAGCACTTGGGAACGAACCCACGGATTTACCGATTGCATTGCGGCCAACGCAACGCGGCAAGAATTTAAAATTATGAATGCTTTAGCGGCGCGCGGAGGAGCCTGGGATCGAGAAGGGCTGTCCAAGTTCCTCAACATCGAAAACCCCATTCTCGACTCTTGGATTGACAGCTGCCGCAAAAAAAGTTTGATCGTGCAGACGGGCAACGTGTATCGGCTCCATCTGCAAAACCCCCGCCTTATGGTGATCCCTGAAACAAAATTAGAACATTGGCTGGTCACAAAACCTGCAAAAAAAGCCATTCGGATCAAAAAGAAATACCGCACCGCACAAATTGAAACCATCGCCCAAGCGGCGTTTGGCGGCGATTTTGCCATTCGTAAGACAAAGGAAATTTTTCTTCCCATCTATAGCATTGTCGTTCAAAATCCCGACGGCACCCAAATGACCAGCCATTGGAATGCTCTTAACGGCAAACGGCTGACTATTTCCTCCGAAGGACTTTGAAGAGCTAGGGCTTTTGTCGATATTGACTCCACCGAGGAAATCGAAAATTGGCTCAAAAGAACCCGAAAATTGATTGCTTTTGGTATAAGGGTAGATCGAGACAAATCGTTTCTTTCTTGCTAAGAAACGCAATACCAGGTAGTATTGCATACTATTATTATACCAAAATTGACAAATAAACATAAATATATGCCCTCATCGCCCTCTTCCAAAAACCTTGCAGTCATCCCTTCTCCCCCAGAAGAAGAACAGCGTTTATTTAAAAAAAGGATGCAGCAAGTAGAAAAACTGCAAAGAGAACAAGAAAAAATCTCTGAGAAACTCGACTCTTGTCTCCACTTTTATTACGGAAAGATCAGACCGGTGGAAGAAAAAATTTGCGATCTGTTGATCCAGAGGATCGAGTTGACCTATCATTCCTATCAGAAGAGAACCATGCTTTCACGAATGG
The DNA here is from genome assembly GCA_964655045.1 of uncultured bacterium. Classification (GTDB taxonomy): domain Bacteria; phylum Chlamydiota; class Chlamydiia; order Chlamydiales; family SM23-39; genus CAIPFQ01. The sequence continues at coordinate 2,758 of CAZZLR010000037.1, forward strand.
AAAAAAAAAGGCTGAAGCGGCTGATCATTCACGATTTAAAACAGGTTCTATCCCTCCGAAGGGTCGAGGATCTTTCTCCGGAAACCAAGAAAATTCTGGACGCCTTGGCTCCTCTCAAAAAGAAAAGCAGCGCAGCGACATTTCTCCGCCGGGCAAAAAAGATGATTCAAGATCTGTTTCACAACATCGATCTCAACTTTTCCGAAGATAAAGAAGCAGAAACGCAAAGCGCTTCTTCCTCGGAAACGGAGGAAGAGCGGCAGAAGCGGATGCTGCAAGAGATGCAAAAAAAGAGCATTACGAGCCTCTACAGGCAACTCGTCAAAACATTGCATCCCGACTTAGAACAAAATCCTGAGCAAAAAACTTGGAAAGAATCCTTAATGAAAGAGATTACCGCAGCCTATGAAAATGGGGATTTGCCTTCCCTTCTCCGTCTAGAGGCCAAAGCGCTGCACCGCCCCGGAAGCAAAGATTTTATGCCGACAGCTGATGATTTGATTGTATATAACTCGATTTTAGCAGAACAAATCATCTCCCTCAAAAAAGAAAAAGAAACCCTTGTCCACAGCCCACGCTACACGCCTCTGCACCCTTTTTTTCGTAAGGCGGAGAGTTTGAAAGAGGGAGAGCGACAGCTCCACCAATTTTTGCATCGAGCCACAAAAGCCGCCGCTGACTTAGCGGAGCAGCTCAACAAGCTGTATAAAGAAAGTGGAGAAGACTCTAGCAAGCAATCTACCCAAACACCTTAAACGGTTGGGATTTATACCAAAAGAAACAAATCATGTCATCCCGAGGCGGGATAGTCGAGCGCGTAATTTTTCCAGCTGCCCTGTAATGGGTTGCGGCAGTTTCTTGCCGAAAAGCTGAAAATATTCTGAAAGCTCTTTGCACTCTTGGAGCCAAGCCTCCTGATCCACATGCAGTAGGGCCTTCGTATTCACAGACTCGATCCCCTCCATATTGAGCGCTTGAGGTACATTGCCTATAGGAGTCTCCCGCGCCTCGCCCCTTCCTGAAACCCTCTCAAAAATCCATTGCAGCACGCGAGAATTTTCTCCGAATCCCGGCCATAAAAACTTTCCCTGGGCATCCTTTAAAAACCAATTTACATGGTAAATACGGGGCAGCTTATGAGCGCTTGTCTTTTTCCCCATATTCAGCCAATGGGCAAAATAATCTCCCATGTGATAACCGCAGAACGGAAGCATGGCAAAGGGATCATGGCGCAATTTGCCTACCTCGCCTTTTGCCGCAGCCGTCGTCTCCGAGGAAACGCTAGCTCCCAAAAACACCCCGTGCGCCCAATCAAACGCTTCGAAAACTAAAGGCAATGTCGAAGAGCGCCTTCCCCCAAAAATAATGGCGGAAATCGGTACCCCCTGCGGCGCCTCTGCGGCTGGATCGTAGATCGGACATTGCTTCGAAGAGACGGTAAAGCGGGAATTCGGATGCGCAGCCGGCTTACCGGATGCAGGATCCCACGGGACGCCCAGCCAAGACGTCAACCCCTCCGGAGGCGCTCCATCCATCCCCTCCCACCATACGTCGCGATCTCTTGTCAGCGCAACATTCGTAAAAATCGTATTTTTCGCGATCGTGCGCATCGCATTCGGATTGGTCTTCATCGACGTGCCAGGAGCCACGCCAAAATAGCCCGCTTCAGGATTGATGGCATACAGCCGCCCCTCTTCATCAAAGCGCATCCAAGCGATATCGTCTCCGACCGTCTCGATCTTCCAACCGGGAATCGTGGGCGTTAACATCGCCAAATTCGTTTTTCCACACGCACTCGGAAACGCTGCCGCAAAATATTTCTTTTCTCCCCGAGGATTCGTGATCCCCAAGATAAGCATATGTTCCGCAAGCCATCCCTCCTCTTTGCCGATCGCAGATGCAATGCGTAGAGAAAAACATTTTTTCCCCAATAACGCGTTGCCTCCGTAGCCGCTTCCATAGGACCATATCGAACGTTCCTCAGGAAAATGGACGATCCACCGATTTGCAGGATTGCAAGGCCATGGAACATCTTTTTCCCCCTTCTTTAAGGGCATTCCCACGGAATGCACTCCCGGAACAAAAGACTTGCCTTTCATCGCCTCCTGCGCGGTCTTTCCCATTCTTGTCATGAGGCGCATATTCAGAACAACATAAGGAGAATCCGTAATTTCCACGCCAAAACGGGCTAGTGGAGAATGGAGAGGCCCCATGCAATAAGGAACCACGTACATCGTCCGCCCCGCCATGCAGCCGGAAAACAGTGTTTTAAGCCGCGCATGCATCTCCTTGGGATCTTGCCAATGATTCGTCGGCCCGGCGTCTTCTTTGTTCTTAGAACAAATAAAAGTATTTTCCTCAACGCGCGCCACATCGTCCGGATGGGAGCGGCACCAGAAACTATGGGGACGCCTTTGCGCGTCCAAAGGCACGAAGGTTCCTTTCTTCACCATTTCCGCCGCAATGCGCTCCGCTTCCTGCTCCGAACCATCGCAAATAAAAACGCGCTCCGGACAGCAAAGCGCCTCCATCTCTTTGACCCACAATGAGAGATCCATCAGGCCGACTCCTAATCTAAAGAGGCTTTTTCTTTTTGAATTTATCGAGATATTCCAAGGCTTTTCCCGTGCCAAGGCATACGGCGAGAAGAGGATTCGGCGCCACAAAAACAGGAAGCCCCGTCTCTTTGATCAAAGACTTATCCAATCCTTTCATTAACGCGCCCCCCCCGGCAAGAACCATTCCCCGCTCTACGAGATCGGCGGCGATCTCCGGAGGACATTTTTCCAAAGTCAGCTTCACACTCTCTATAATCTGCTGAATCGGCTCTGCTAAACACTCGCGGATTTCTACGGAGTTAATTCTTTTTGTGATCGGAAGCCCCGCCACCTGGTCGCGACCGCGCACCTCCATCTCCAATTCGTTATTGCCCAAAGGATAGGCCGAGCCGATCGTGATTTTGATTTCTTCCGCTGTCCTCGGTCCAATCATTAAGTTATAGGTACGGCGCATATAATTCATAATGCAGTCATCGAATTCATCCCCTGCGATCCGCAGCGAGCGGGACTCCACGATGCCTCCTAGAGAAATAATCGCGATCTCGGTCGTTCCGCCGCCAATATCAATGATCATATTGCCCGAAGGCTCATGCACGGGAAGATCCACCCCGATCGCAGCCGCCATCGGTTCTTCGATCAAGATCACCTCCTGCGCTCCTGCGTGCAGCGCGGAATCTTCGACCGCCCTTTTCTCCACTCCCGTAATCCCGGAAGGGACGGCAATCAAAATTCGAGGACGGAAGAGGCTGCGCGTAGGATTGACTCTTCGAATCAATGCTTTCAGCATCCCTTCGGCGATTTCAAAATCGGCGATCACCCCGTCCTTCATCGGACGCACTGCATGGATTTTTCGCGGCGTCTTCCCAAGCATCGCCTTCGCCTTATGCCCCACGGCAAGCACTTCGTTCGTCAAAGAATCCACGGCGACGACGGACGGCTCCGCCAGAACAATGCCTTTTCCGCGCACATATACAAGCGTATTCGCGGTGCCCAAATCGATGCCTATGTCGCTGGAAAACATCCCGGTGAATCGACCGGCTTTCTTCAAAGCCGCGGCCTTGAGTTCCTGAGCCTTCTGAACGAGTCTATGAAAATGATTTCTATTCATAAATTTTAAGCCTGAAGCAATTCAAGGACATCCTCCCACGTCAACTTGGCAATCGCCTCATCATCGCAACTTACCACTTTCTTGACCAATCCTTTTTTCCGTTTCTGCATCTCGACAATTTTTTCCTCGATTGTATTCAAAGTGATTAATTTATAGGAAGAGACGGAACGTTTTTGTCCAATGCGGTGTACGCGGTCCGTCGCCTGCGCTTCGACCGCTGGATTCCACCACATATCATAATGAATCACCGTATCGGCGCCCACGAGATTCAATCCCGTGCCTCCGGCTTTCAAGGAGACGAGGAAAACCGAAATTTTGGGGTTCTCGTTGAACTCGTTGACAATCTCCAACCGATTTTTCGTAGAACCATCGAGATAGTTGAAAACGATGCCCCTTTGCTCGAAATCGTCGCGCATAATCTGCAACATTTTCGTATATTGGCTGAAAATCACCGTCTTATGTCCACTTTCTACAAGGTTTTGCAACAACTCCAGCAACAGGTCGTATTTGACGGAATCTCCCGCTTCGGCTTTCTCCTTGGCGAAAATCGCAGGATGGCAGCAAATCTGCTTGAGGCGCGTCAAAGTGGCCAGCACATGAATCTGTACTTTATCAAAGCCGTCTCTTTCAACGAGCTTCACCAATTCGTCCCGCGCAGAAGCCGCGTAAGATCGGTACAGATCGAGTTGCGTATCCGAAAGACGGCAATGATAAACGATCTCATCGACCGGAGGCAGATCATGCAGCACATCGCTCTTCATCCGCCGCTGAATAAAGGGACTCACCTTCCTGCGCAAATATTCTATATTTTCCGCCGCAGAAGAACCGCTGACGCGGATATACTTTTCGACAAAACGTTCGTACGTACTCAAGAAACCCGGCATCAAGAAGTCCATAAGACTCCACAGTTCATCAAGCGAATTTTCGATAGGCGTTCCCGTTAAGATCAGCCGGTGGGCCGCTTGAATCATTTTGACCGACTTCGCATTGCGCGTGCCTCTGTTTTTAATATGCTGGGCTTCATCTAAAATCGCATAGTGGAAGTTTGCCTGGCAGTGCGTTTCACTATCTTTTTGCAAGAGGGTATAAGAAGTAATTGCAACGTCGAATTCATCCATCTTCGCCAATAATTTCTTCCTGTGGCTTGGAATGCCGTCGATGACGATCGTCTTGAGTTTGGGGTTGAACTTATGGATTTCTTCCTTCCAATTATATAAAAGAGAGGTGGGACAGACAATCAAAGAACGCGCTTCTTTCACTGAATTATGCAATTGCGTGATGGCGACGATTGCCTGAAGCGTTTTTCCAAGACCCATGTCGTCGGCTAAAATACCGTTGAGATACATCATGCGCAATCGTTCCAGCCAATGAACCCCCTCAATCTGATAGGGTCTCAAATCCACTTTCAGTTCCGCCGGAATCGGGGAAGGCGCGAGGAGGCTTTCTCCCAGCATTTGCCTACGGATCTCCAGCAAGCGCTCCGACATC
>CAZZLR010000038.1:0-7865 GCA_964655045.1 uncultured bacterium
ATCCCTTGCTTTTATATATGTAATGCTACATCATTACATATTATGAGTCAAACGACTTTCTGGGTATAGATCAGAATCCTTGATGCCCAGGGAGATAGGATGGTAAAAAATGCTTTTTCTTTCAACGGCGCGACTGGAATCAGCACAGCGCGCCTGCAGCCAGGGGTGCGCAGCGGAGCTGCGCTTAGATTTAATGCGTCATATTGATATAGAAAGGATTGCGCATTTTCTTCATTGCTCCGCCTCTCCCGTCATGATCACTATCCGCAAAGCGTCTCAAGGAGGCGGTTTTCAGGGCAGCGAGCGGGAACGAGAGGCTTTGATTCAGAAGATTTTGGCCTTTGAGCCGCCGTTTTTCGATCTTGAATACGACATGAATCCCTGCTTTCTGCGCGAAGCGATTGCAACGCATCCGCGGACAAAATTCATCCTCTCATACCATGATTTTCAAAAAACTCCAACCGACTTGGAAAACATCTATCGTTCTATGCAAAAATACGCGGCTTTTAGTTATAAGATCGCCGCGATGGCGCATTCCACAAATGATGCGCTCAAAATGCTCCTTTTCGTCACAACACATCCCAACACCAGTGCGATTTGCATGGGGGAAAAGGGAGAATTTGCCCGCGTTCTCGCCCCTATTGCCGGAAACCTCGTCGGTTATGCGAGCCTCGACGCAGAAGAAAAGACTGCCCCGGGGCAGCTCACTCTAGCGGAGCTGAGAGATATTTATCACTATTCTTCCTTGAATCGAGAAACGGCCATTTATGGCCTCATTGGCAATCCGGTCGCACAGAGCCGAGGACATCTGTATCATAACGCCGTCTTTCAACAACGGGGTCTAAACGCTGTCTACGTCAAAATGATCGTGCAGCCGGAAGAGCTGTCAGAGTTCATTCCCTTGGCTGCCGCCATCGGCATTCGAGGCTTAAGCGTCACTATGCCGCTCAAGGAAAAAATTTTACCCTTTCTGGACGCCATGGAGCCTGCGGCGCAGCGCAGAGGCGCGATCAATACGCTCCTCTTAAAAAATGCCCAGATTATAGGCGCCAATACAGACGGTGCGGGCGCTCTGGATGCGATTGAAAAGCAGATCCTCGTGCGTGGAAAAAAAATCGTTCTTCTCGGAGCCGGCGGCGCCGCACGCGGCATCGCTTTTGAGGCCAAGGAACGGGGCGCCGAAGTATTGATTTTGAATCGAACGGTTCTCAGAGCCAAAGAGCTGGCGGCAGATCTAGGATGCGAGGCGGGCCATCTAGACGAGGTGCCCGACGACTATGATATCCTCGTCAACTGTTCGCCCGATCCGATGCCGATCGATCCTCAAAAAATCAAGCCGCATACGTTGGCGATGGACGTTGTCTATGTGCCGCGCGACACCCCTTTCCTTCTTGCGGCTTCCTCCAAAAAATGTCGGATCGTTTATGGAGAAGAGATGTTTTCGAATCAAGCTGCGAGACAAACCGCTCTATGGATGGATGCATGAAGAAAATCCCTATCCCCCCCTCCACAGAACTGTACATCGGCCGCAACCTTTTCTCAACCGATCAGCTCTTCGCATGCCGCGGCGCTCAAAGAGCCGTCCTCATCGCCGATGCGGCGATTCAAGATACATACGCGGTGGATCTTGCGCACAAGATCGGCGCCGAACTGCTCACGATTCCAAGCGGCGAAACAACAAAATCCATCGAAACAGTATGCCATCTCGTCGAGACGCTGTGCAAAATGGGCTGCGCTCGCGATACATTTCTCATCGCCCTAGGAGGAGGCGTGACGACAGATCTCGTGGGATTTGCCGCCTCTTTATATATGCGCGGGGTTCCTTTGATCCTCGTTCCTACAACCTTATTGGCCATCGTCGATGCAGCCATCGGAGGGAAAACCGCCATCGATACCCCGTATGGCAAAAACCTCATGGGAACGATCTATCCCCCAAAAGCCATTTTCGCCGATCTCGATATGCTGCGCACCCTGCCTGAAAAAGAGTGGTTCAACGGCCTCGCCGAAATTTTAAAAATGGGACTGATTTACGATCCGGCCATTTGGGAGATGGGAGAAAAAAATTATCAAGATCCGGATCTCATTCTCAAAGCGATCGAGGGGAAAATTGCGATTGTCTCCCAAGATCCGACGGAACAAGGGATGCGGCGCATTCTCAATTTCGGCCATACGATCGGCCATGCTTTAGAAACGGCCGCACACTATGCGATCTCTCACGGAGAAGCGGTGGCTTGGGGGTGTCTGGCCGAGGCTCATTTGAGCATGCGCTTGGGATATCTGGCTGAAAGCGATGTACAGCGCATCGCGGCGATGTATCGTCATTTTCCGCTCAAGCTGCCTAAGACGTATACGCGCAGCGCGCTTTTATCCGCCATGGCTCACGACAAAAAAAAAGCGCTTGGAGAAATCCGATTTGTCCTCATCGACAAAATTGGCCATGCCCTCCCCTTTGCAGGAGCCTATTGCCGGGCGGTATCTCATAGCGCATTAGAAACGACGCTTGATTGGATGGAACAATGGAAATCACACCCCTAAAAAAACCTGTGTGCACGACGCTGCGCATGCCTGGCTCCAAAAGCTATACGAATCGGGCTTTAATCATGGCGGCTCTTACCAAGGGCTCCGTATGTCTTCAAAATCCTCTCTATAGCGAAGACACAGAAGCGATGATCGATTGTTTGCGCACGCTGGGGCTGAAGATCGAAACAGAACCGAACCAAATTCTTGTACATGGAGACGTCCATTGCATCGCAGAGAAACAGTACCAGCTTTTTGCCCGAGATTCCGGCACAACTGTCCGATTTATGTTGGCTTTGCTCTGCATTGTTCCTGGCGTAAAAATCATCCAAGGCAGTCCAAGGCTCAATGAGAGGCCGATCAGCGGCTTGGTGGACGCTTTGCGGGAACTCGGCGCGGCCATTGAATATTGCGGCCAAGAAAACCATCTGCCGGTCAAAATTTCTACCTCCTCCTTGCGAGGCGACTCCGTCCATGTGCAAGGCAATATCAGCAGCCAGTTTTGCTCGGCGCTTCTTTTAATTTCCCCCTATCTTAGACAAGGCTTGACGATTCATATCGCAGATCCGCTCGTATCAAAACCATATATCGATATGACTGTCAATTGTATGCATGAATGGGGAGTAGGCGTGTCCGGCCGCTATTTGATTCCTCCGCGTCAATCCTATCGCAAAACGCAATACGTCATTGAAGGCGATTTTTCGAGCGCTGGATATTTTTTTGCGATTGCAGCGTTGACGCGGTCCACCCTGACTGTGGAAAATATGCACCCCTTTTCTGCGCAGCCTGACCGAAAATTTGTGGAAATTTTGGCCAGAATGGGCAATCTTGTGCGCTATGAAAAAAATAGCGTCCGCATCCAGGGACAACAAATTCTGCCTCTTGACGTCGATATGGAAGATTGTCCCGATCAAGTCATGACCCTAGCCGTATTAGCCGCCTTTGCCAAGGGTACGACCCGCATTGCAGGAGTCCGCTCTTTGCGCGTCAAAGAAACGGAACGCGTGGCCGCTTTGAAAAATGAATTGGGAAAAATGGGGATTCGAACGGAAGATACGCACGATACCTTGACCATTTATGGCGGCTCGCCCCGCGCGGCGGAAATTGATACTTACAACGACCATCGCATCGCGATGGCTTTTGCCGTGGCGGGCGCCTATTTGCCGGGCATCGTCATCCGCCATCCAGAGGTCGTCAATAAAACATTCCCGACCTTTTGGGAAGCGTTAGGGAGTTTACACCCATGCCAGTGAATATCGTGCTCATCGGCTTTATGGGTTCAGGAAAAACCACAGTCGCTCAACGCTTAAGCCAACGGCTGAGGCGCGCGATCGTCGAGATGGATGAGCTCGTCTATCAAAAAACCTGCACCCGCAATATGCACGAGGTCTTCGCGCTAGGGGGAGAGCTGCTTTTGCGCGAAACAGAAATTGCAATCGCCAAAGAATACGGATCTCGCAAGAATATGATTATCTCCACGGGCGGCGGAGTCGTGCTCAATAAAATTATTCTCGATTATTTTAAAAAAACAGGCGGAACCGTGATCTTCTTGCATGCGCAATGGGAACAAATCCTCGAACGATTAAAAGGGGATGAGGCAAGACCCCTATATAAAGATCAAGTCAGCGCCAAAAAATTATACGATTTTCGACTGCCCCTGTATCTCCATTATGCAGACGCCATCATCAATATAGAGAACCGGTCCGCAGACGATATCGCTTCCCAAATCATAGCAATGACAAACCAACCGGGAGATCCTCATGGCTTCTAATTCTTTTGGACAGATTTTTCGCATCACAACCTTTGGAGAATCGCATGGCCCTGCAATAGGAGTGGTGATCGACGGGTGTCCCCCCGGTATAGCTCTTACCCCGCAAGACATTCATGAACAGCTTGCTTTGCGCCAACCTGGTAAAAATAAGTACACGTCTCCTCGCGCTGAGGAAGATAAGGCGGAAATCCTCTCCGGTCTTTTTGAAGGAAAAACAACGGGCGCTCCGATTGCGATTGTGATCCGCAATCAAGACGCCGACAGCAGTCAATATACCCCGATCAAAGATCTCTACCGACCCGGTCATGCCAATTTCACCTATTTAGGGAAATATGGGATTTTCGACTACCGAGGCGGCGGGAGAGCTTCTGCCAGAGAAACCGCCGCGAGAGTCGCGGCAGGCGCCGTCGCTAAAAAATGGCTCGCGCACTATCAGATCGAGTGTACGGCCTTCGTTGCGGAAATAGGAGGGATCTCCATACCGCCTCCGGATCTTTCGAATCTTTCCGCTCTCCGAGAAAAAACGTATGCCAGCCCCATTTTCTGTCCCGATGAGACAGCGGCGCGGGAAATGATGGAAAAAATCAACGCAGTCAAAGAAGAAAAGGATTCTTTAGGAGGCATTCTTGCCTGTGTGGCGCGCGTGCCGATCGGACTCGGAGATCCAGTCTATCAAAAGCTAGAAGCGCTTCTCGCTTTTGCCATGCTGTCTCTTCCGGCCGCAAAAGGGTTTGAAATCGGCGCGGGCTTTCACGCTGCCCGGATGCGGGGATCGGAACACAATGACCGCTTCGATCTTGATGAGCAAGGACAAGTGCATACCGCAACAAATTTTGCCGGCGGAACGTTGGGCGGTATCACAACCGGCTCGCCGCTTTTTTTTCGAGTGGCTTTTAAGCCAACCTCGAGCATACAAAAACCGCAAGAGACAGTCAGTCTCTCCGGTGAAAAGACCCTGTTTCAACTCCCCGCATCAGGACGCCACGATCCTTGCGTGGCGATTCGAGCGGTGCCGATCATCGAAGCGATGACGGCGCTTGTTCTTGCCGACGCCCTTCTCATGAACAGAGCCGCGAAGCTATAGCCGCGAAGCGCTCACAGGTCTTGAGAAGGTGAAAGAACCGCGGCTTCCGCGGTGGGAGCCGCTATTTCCGGTTCCACCCAACGGCCATATTTTTTTATGAGTGCAACGAGACGATCGTCGGCGTCGGCAAAATGAATCTCTTTTTCAACACACTCTTTTCCAACATAGAGATCAATCATACCCGGTTTAGAGCCGACATATCCAAAATCTGCATCCGCCATTTCCCCGGGGCCGTTGACGATACAACCCATGATCGCGATCTTCACACCAGGAAGATGGGACGTCCGCGCACGAATCCTCTTTGACACATCTTGAAGATCAAATAATGTGCGTCCACAACTAGGACAAGAAATAAAATCAGTTTTAAAAGTACGCATTCTGGCAGACTGCAAAATATTAAAACTCAGGTTGCGCACAAATTCAATATCAAAAGGCGCCTCTATCCATATCCCATCTCCTAGACCATCGCATAAAAGAGCCCCATATTCAGCCGCCGCCTGGATGATCAGATCTTCCTTGGAGCAGGCATATCGAAAGTGTAAAATCACAGGAATGTGTATCTTGCGCGCATGCAGCCAATCAAAAAATTGACGACAAAAATGCAAGCGATCGGCAGAGGGCGATATAAAAAGGAGCTCCGGCTTCACCTCTTCGATGATCGTCCACTGACTGGCGGGCTCCTCTTGGACAAGAATCGCCATAGGCGTAGGTGGAGAAGGAAACAGAGGCAAAGATCCAGCGCGGGGCGGGGACATCCCTGCCGCGCGCGCTGCGTCCAATGTGTACACAGGAATATTTTCCCCATCGACGCCCAACGACAAAACGCTCATTCCCATATTCCTGAGATCGCGCAGGACTTGGAGACTTTGAGGAGAAGAAGGCCTCTCGGCCAACACAATGCAATCTGCACTGGTCGCTTTCAGCTTAGGCAGCCCCAATTGAAGAGCGCATCCTAATTTTTTATAAAGATCAGGCGCTTGCAAGTCGCGCGCAGGGAGACCCACGACTACGGTGCCGTCGCGGTGTAAAGAGATATTTTTGGGCAATCTCACAGTGCGGCGCTGGATATTTTCAATGTCGCGATGCTTTTCTTCGAATGGAGCGACGCCCTTGCCTTCGTAAGCGCGCGCCAAGCCAACCAGGCGTTTGCAAGGATCGATTTCATTCCACGCATCTTCAGTGAGGGAAACCCGGAGGGTATCGCCAATCCCGTCCAATAGCAAAGAACCAATCCCCATCGCCGACTTGATCCGCCCATCTTCTCCCTCTCCCGCTTCGGTTACGCCTAAATGAAGAGGATAGTCCCAGCCAAGGGTCATCATGGCCGCGACTAAAAGGCGATACGCTAAGATCATGACTTGCGGGTTGGAAGATTTCATAGAAAACATGAAATCATGATACTCGTTTTGACGGCAGATCCTCGCAAACTCCAAGGCCGACTCCACCATACCCCGAGGAGTATCCCCATAACGATTCATGATGCGATCGGACAAAGAACCATGATTTGTGCCAATACGCATCGACTTCTTGAGCTGTTTGCATTTTTTCACAAGAGGAGTAAACTTCTCTTCGATTTTCTCTATTTCTTTTGCATAAGACGCATCGTTGTATTCAATCGTTTTAAATGAAGCTCTTTTATCAACAAAGTTTCCCGGATTCACTCTCACTTTGTCTACAAAATCGATAACGCGCATAGCGGCAGGAGGAAAAAAATGGATATCCGCGACGAGAGGGATTGTATAGCCGCGCTGGATCAACCCATTTTTAATGAGTTCGCAGGCATCCGCTTCTTTCATCCCTTGCACGGTAACGCGAGCAATCTCGCATCCCGCATCGGCTAACCGGATAATTTGGTCGATCGTAGCCTGCACATCGCGCGTACTCGAGGTCGTCATCGATTGGATCCGAACCGGGTTCCGGCCTCCCACCCCTACATTCCCTACCATGACCTCCCGCGTCTTCCATCGCTGGGTTTGGTACACCGACTCACAGTATTTCATTGCTCGACCTCAAAAATGCGCAAAGTATTGCATATACTATAGCATGCAGAACCCATACAATCCAACAGCTTTGTTCAGCCTTTCGGCAAGACTGAAACATCTTTCTTATACCAAAAAAACAAATAAATAAATGTGAAAACCCAGGCCTTAAGGCCTGGGATTGTGTAGGATATCACAGCAATTGCGCGCGGCGATAGAGCCATCTCCCCTTTTCTTTTTTAAAATAACTTTTCTCCGTAAAGGAGATATCTCGTTTATCTTGAATCAGATGCGCGCTAAACGTCACAGTAGCGAAAGAACCTTCCTCTTGAACATCCAAAATCTCCAAACCTACAAATTCCGTCTGCGCAGAAAACGCAGCAATCTCCCGCATCCATTGTTCCGTATCGCGGCGAAATTGGGGATGATCCGGATGTGTAGATCGGATAATATATTCCGGTGAATGCTCCCTCGCCTAAAGGCGAGGGCTTCTAGGGCGTACGCCCAAACCAGC
>CAZZLR010000039.1:0-7808 GCA_964655045.1 uncultured bacterium
ACGACCACGGCGCTCCTTGAGGAATATGAAGACGCCTTACGCTTCTGCCAACAATTTCCACAAAAAGCGCTCGCGATCCCCGGCAACCACGACCACTACACCTACCGCAGCTTTCGCAAAAAACATTTTTACCGCTATTTTTCCAATCCCCCCTCTTCGCCTCTCCTCCTCAAAGAACATCGCATCGAAGTCCACCCCATCGCCCCTCAATGGCATCTCATCGCCCTAGACACAGCGCGCCCCTCTCCCCCCGCTTCCTCGCGCGGGCTATTTAGTGAAGATCTCGAAGAAAGGCTCAAAGACGCCTTGCGCCGCCTCCCCCAAGGAGAATTTGCCATCCTCTGGAATCATTACCCCTTCTTCGATCAAGAACACGCCCATCGCAACCTAGAACGAAGAGAGGCTCTGCACAAAATTCTTGAAGAGACTCCCCAAATCCGCCTCTACCTCCAAGGACATACCCACCGCCACGCCATCGCCGATTTACAACCAAGCCGGCTCCCCATCCTCCTCGACAGCGGCTGTCCCGTGCAAAAAGAAAAAGCAACCTGGAATTTAATTGACCTTTTGCCCGATACTTGCGAAATAAGCGCCTTTCATTGGGAAAAAAGTTGGCGCCCTTTCAAGGAAGAAAAAATTGTATGGCGGAGATCATAGATGAAGGGCAAGCGCCTTGGTTTCAAAAAGGGCTTCGCTTCCAATGCACAGGCTGCGGAAAATGCTGTACGGGATCTCCCGGCTACGTGTTCCTCTCTCCCGATGACATAGAAAGATTTTCTTGCCATCTTCAATTGCCGCTCGAAACATTCATCGCACGCTATACACGGCGCGTCGATGATCGTCTCGCCTTAATCGACGCTCCGCATAGCGATGCGTGCATTTTTTTAAAAAACAATCAATGCTCGGCCTACGAAGCCAGACCCGTGCAATGCCGCACTTTTCCCTGGTGGGCGCAAATTCTCAGCAGTAAAACCGCATGGTTGGAAGCTGCCCGCGGCTGCGAAGGGATCAATCACCCCGACGCGCCTCTCGTTCCTTTTGTGCAGATCGAATCGCAGCGGGCGACCTACCTCGACAACTTGATCGAACAAAGCTTTTCCCACTTTTCCACCCCCTAACAGGTTCACCATGGACGCGCAGATACAAAAAAGAATCGATTCCTGGCTGACGGGCGATTATGACGAGCAAACCAAAGCGGAAATTCGACGTCTGATGAAAGAAAATCCCAAAGAACTCGAAAACGCCTTTTTTAAAGAATTATCCTTTGGAACAGGAGGCATGCGCGAAATCATGGGCATCGGCAGCCACCGGATGAATGTATATACCATCCGCACCGCGACGCAAGGGGTTGCAAACTATTTGAAACAACAGCCTGAACCCGAAAATGGATTCAAAGTCTTTATCGGCTACGACGTGCGCGAACACTCTAGAGAGTTTGCCGAAGAAACGGCGCGCGTCTTCGCAGGCAACGGCATCCGCGTTCTCCTATCCAAAAACATTTGCCCTACTCCTCTCGTATCATTCGCCTGCCGCTATTTTCATTGCTCCGCCGCCATCGTCATCACCGCTTCCCACAACCCTCCTCAATACAATGGCTACAAAGTCTACTGGAGCGATGGAGGCCAAGTCGTCTCCCCTCACGACGCCGGCATTACCACAGAGGTGCAGGCATGTACGAAAATCGCCCTTGCAGAGCTCTCCTCTCCGCTCATTCAAGAAATGGGCGATGAACCAGACGCCGCATATCTCGAAAAACTCAAGGAACGACAGTTTTCTCCCAAAACGCAAAAATCACTCCATATCGTGTATAGCAACCTCCACGGCACCGGCATCCGCCTAGTGCCTCAGGCGCTCGCCTCTTGGGGGTTTTCTTCCCTTTCCCTCGTCAAGCTGCAAGCCCCTTTGGATGGGAAATTCCCTCATGCCCCTAAACCCAACCCCGAAGAAGCTAAAACCATGGAGCCAGGCACCCAGCAAATGATGGACGCCGGCGCCGATCTTTTCTTAGCCACAGATCCCGATGCCGATCGATTGGGCGCTGTCGTGCGTCATCATCGCCAGCCTGTCCGCCTCACAGGAAACCAGATCGCCTGCCTCTGTCTGCACCATATTTGCGAGCGGCTCAAGGAAAAGGGAGAATTCCCTCAAAATAGCGGCGTCGTTAAATCCATCGTCACCACAGAGCTGCTGCGCAAAATCGCCTTATCCTTCGGCTCTGTCTGCGTCGACGTCCTCACCGGCTTCAAATATATCGCCGCCCTCATGCGCACATGGGAAACGAGCTTCGGCGGATTGCAATTTATCTTCGGCGCCGAAGAATCGTATGGATATCTCTTTGAAACATTTGTGCGCGATAAAGACGCGATCTCCGCAAGCTGTCTATTGGCCGATGCCGCCAACCACGCCAAAGCCCAAGGCAAAACCCTTGTCGATCAACTTTACTTGCTCTATGAAAAACATGGAGTCTATCGAGAAGCGCAAAAAAGTCTCGTCTTCAAAGATACTCCCGAAGGGCTCAAGGAAGTCAAAAACGTCATGCACCGCCTCAGAACAACCCCTCCTCTTTCCATCGGCGCCCACCTCGTGCAAAAAACAACCGATTACACGGACGGATCGACCCACCTCCCCGCATCCGATGTATTGCAATTCGACCTCGCAGACGGATCAAAAATCATCGTCCGCCCCTCCGGAACCGAACCAAAAATCAAAATTTACGCCGAAAGCGTTGCCCCCGTCGAAGGATCTGTGGAACAAACCATCCTCCGGTGCGATGAAAAACTCCAAAATCTTCTTGCATCGATGTTTATACCAAAAGAAAAAAAATAATGTCATATTTGTTTCTTTTGGTATAAGCCATTAAGGCCTACTCGGATACTTAACCCTGACGTGATAGGTCGCGACCAAGTTTTTCACTAATACTCTTTTTACTGCACTCAACTCAGAAAAGGTCAGATCGCATTCATTGAACTGGCCATCTTCCGCCTTTTCTCTCACAAGCCGCTCCACCATCTCGCTCAAAGACGATTCACTCAATGCGTCGATCGATCGCGAAGCCGCCTCGACGCTATCGCAAATCATGATGATCGCCGACTCCTTCGTCTGCGGCTTAGGGCCAGGATACCGGAATTGCGATGCATCGATTTCCCCTTCCTTCTTCCCAATCTGTTCAAGATATTTGCGATAGAAATAATACACGAGGGTCGTCCCATGATGCTCGCGAATAATGTCGAGAAACGGCTCCGGAAGATGATATTTTTTAGCCAGCTCAACGCCGTCGGACACATGGGAAATAATCACCTGCGCAGATTCTAAAGGAGAAAGAAGCCGGTGAATGTCTACCCCCCCTTGCTGGTTTTCCGTATACATCTCCGGATGGTTCATTTTTCCCAAATCATGATATAGCGTCGCCACTCTGCAAAAAAGACCGTTCGCGCCAATCGCCTGCGCGCAATGCTCCGCGAGATTACCTAAAATCACAGAGTGCTGATAAGTGCCCGGAACCTCCACGGAAAAACGGCGCAGCGCCTCATTCGAAGGGTCCATATATTCCATGAGCGTCATATCCGTCAAAACGCCAAAAAATGATTCGAGCATCGGCAAAAGACCAATGACAAGAACCGCGCTTAAAATTAAAAAAAATAAAGAACCCAAGCAATCGGTGAAAAAGGAATAACTCATGAGATGGTTTTCCCCAAGCACATAAGCATACAGCACAAGACATCCGCTCAACCAAGCCTTGGCGCACACGCTAAACACTTCTTTCCTCTTGCGCAAATGGCGGGCTGTGATAATGACCGTCATGGATGTCACGAGATTCAAAATCAAAAAACGGCTATGGTCAATCGCCAAGCTCACCGATAAAATAATCGAAAGCAAAGTCGCTGCAAAAAGAGCCGACCGCCCGGAAAGAAGAATGCAAATCAAAAGCGTCGCAAAAGGAGCGATCACCGGATAACGGATCGCTTGAATCGCTTCAGAAGAACTTTTGACTAAAAAGTATTCAGTCGCCTTGGCAAAAGCCAAAGTCAACAGCACAATGCAGACAAAAAGAGAAATTTGCTGCAGCGACCGCAGCAGCTCGGGGCGGTGAATGCGAAAATACAAAGCGCTGACAACGACGAAAATCAATGCAAAAAGAACACTGCAGCAAATCGTCAAAGGAGCCCAAAGCCTCCGATCTTCAGAAATCGTTTGCTTCATCGCCTGCATCATCGCAACGTGGCGCGAGGTCACTTTTTCTCCCGGATCGAGAATCCGCGTGCCCGCTGTAACCTTGGTCATTTTGTCCGAAACTGATTGATTGACAGCGGAACGAATCGAATGCTCTAAAGGAAAATCTTCCGTCAGCTTCCAGTGCTTCATACGGAAAACGCCCAGAATATAGCGTATCGCGTCTACGGAAAACAACTCTTCTTTCTGCACTTGCGCAAAAATTTGATCCCAAAACCCAGGAGGAATCGTGTTTTCCGCTCCCAATGGAACCGACTCATAAAAGTAAGCATCGAAAAAATGGATTTCTCGGATCTTTTGCAGCGTCCTCGGATCGGAAAAACGGCTTTCCAATAACACGGTCTCCACGCGGTCGGCCGCCTTATACATTTCTTCAAATGTGCTCTTCGGCGCCTCTTTGCGCCACTCCTTTTGATGAATTAAAGAATTTTCTAGATCATAACGAGCCTGCCGAATTTGCGCTTCGTCGATCCGATAGATTTTGCCGACGTCCTGCATCGCCTGCTGCTTTAAAATCACCGTCGTTTCGTAATCGGGAAACTCAAAATCAACCTGCGCCACCACATAACGGCTGGCTGTTGCGTTCAGCTCAAGGACGTCGAGGCGCACTTCTCGAAAATGAAGAAATAAAGCGAGAAAAAAAACGCAGATGAATCCAACTACGAG
This sequence comes from uncultured bacterium, assembly GCA_964655045.1. Taxonomy (GTDB): domain Bacteria; phylum Chlamydiota; class Chlamydiia; order Chlamydiales; family SM23-39; genus CAIPFQ01. The sequence goes on from CAZZLR010000039.1 coordinate 4,897, forward strand.
CTTCAGTCCACGGCGGTTTTCTGCCAACCACCCTCGGAATCCGGAATCACCCTTTTCTCCCTTCATTTTTTCATTTTACTCGACCCCCCATTGAAAAGTAAAGCTCTTGAATTCTTGCCAAGAGCCCGGGAATTATTCTATAATAGAAATGATCGCGATCCAAAAAAGGCAGCCTCCCTATGACCTTAGTCAAATATCAAGTGCTTGCACGACGCTACCGTCCTCAAAAATTTTCTGAAGTCGTCGGGCAAGAGGCCGTCGTCACAACGCTCAAAAATGCGCTGCGCTTCAATCAGGCCGCCCACGCCTACCTTTTTTGCGGCTCGCGCGGAGTCGGAAAAACAACCCTGGTCCGCCTTTTTGCCAAAGCCCTCAACTGCCGAGAAAAAGGGGATGATTTAGAACCCTGCAATCAGTGCGCCTCATGCCGCGAGATCATGGCGGGACAATCCCTCGACGTCATCGAAATCGACGGCGCCTCCCATCGAGGCATCGACGATATTCGGCAAATCAATGAAACGGCGCTCTATGCTCCGGGAGCCGGCCGATATAAAATCTATATCATCGATGAAGTGCACATGCTGACTAAAGAAGCATTCAACGCGCTTCTCAAAACATTGGAAGAGCCGCCGGAAAAAGCGAAATTTTTCTTTGCTACGACAGAGCCCCACAAAGTGCTTCAGACGATCTTGAGCCGCTGCCAGCGCTTTGACTTGGGACGCCTCCCGCCCCGGCAAATCATTGAAAAGCTGACGCACATCGCCGCCGACCTCCGCCGTTCCGTAGAACCGGAGGCCTATCATCTCATCGCCTCCCTTTCGGAAGGATCGTTGCGGGACGCCGAATCGCTTTTCGATCAGATTCTTTGCTTTTCAGAGGGGGCTATTTCTGCGGAACAGATCCGCGCCTCGCTGGGGCTCGTACCCCAAGAATTGTTTTTTTCCCTCGACCGAGCGTTTGCGGACGCGCGATGCGCCTTTGCGTTCGAGCTGGTGGAAAAAATATTTGCCTCGGGAAAAGATCTTCTCCGCTTTTATGAACAGCTCATAGAACACGTGCGGTTTTTGAGCCTTGCGCGGATTCTAGAAGGGAAAGAGCTTCCTCTGCCGCAAAATTTAGCGGCGCGCTACCTCGACTCTTCCCGCCTCTACGCCCCATCGCAGTGTTTATACTTGCTGGAATATCTTTTGAAGGGGGAATCCCAACTGCAAAAAAGCGCATGCCAAAGAATTGCCTTGGAATCGATTCTTTTACACTATATCCAAAGCCGCCATCGCATCCCCGTAGAAGTATTGACGCGCAGGCTTGCGGAAATGGAAAAGAACCTTAAAGAAATCGCGCCTCAAAACGCCGCCGCTCCGGCTGCTCCGGCCGCTTTGCCGGCAGCGGAATCGCCAAAGCCGCTTCTTCCCAAAGAAGCCCCGCCAACGCCGCCGCAGGCGCCTCAGCCCGCCGAAGAGCGCGAAGAGAACAAACCATTCGAAACGCCACGCAAAGAACCGGCCGCCGCGCCTTCATGGCGTCATGAAACGCTGCTCCGCTTTGCCGCAGTAGAACTAGAGGGAAATATAAGGAGATCATATGGGTAGCGGTTTTTCAAAAATGCGCAAACAAGCACGCCTGATGCAGGCGCAAATGAGCCAAATGAAAGAAACAATGCAGCAAACACTGGTCGAAGGAAGCGCAGGGGGCGGCTTGGTCACGGTAACGCTCAACGGAGAAAAAGATCTTAAAAAAATCTACATTCGGCCGGAGGTGCTGACCGATGTGGAGGGGCTCCAGGATCTCATCCTCGCCGCCTTTGCGTCGGCTGCCCAAAAAATCGAACAGATGCAGGCGCATCCCCCTTTGCCAAGTTCGATGCGTCCATAACGCCAACCGCGAGAGCTCTCGCGCAGCCTCATACCCAAAGCGGCAAATGTGAAAACCAAGGCCTTAAGGCCTTGGATTGTGTTGGTTTGGGAGGGGCTTCGAAAAGAAACAAATATTTGTTTCTTTTCGTATTATTTGTCGCTTTGGGTGTTAGAAACAGACGCTTTAACGCCGCCGGCAAGATATTCCCTGAGATCGCTTGCCGAAGCCTGTTCCAAAGCCCCTTCGGCCAAACGGCACGCTTCAAGAATACGCCACTTGCGAATCGTATGCTTGACTAAAGGGATATGGTTGAGAGCCACCGAAAATTCCCGAATTCCCAATCCCATCAATACAGGGATCAATGCAGGATCGGCCACGCATTCCCCGCAAAGGAAAACCGGTTTATGCGCTGCGCCCGCGGAAGAAACAATCATCCGAATCAAGCGCAAAAGACCGGGGTGCACGCCTGAGTAGAGAGAAGAAATATGAGGGTTGTTTCGGTCAGCAGCCAAAACAAATTGCTCTAAGTCATTGGTTCCAATAGAAATAAAGTCTACTTCCCGCACAATAAAATCACAAATCAACGCAGCCGCCGGCACCTCGATCATGCAGCCTAAAGGAATCGGTTTCACCCCCCCGCTCTCCTTCTCCGCGAGCTCTGCTTGAATCCGGTGGAGCGCATCGCGCACCCGGCGTACTTCCATAATATCGGAAACCATAGGAATCAAAATCTGAATATCTCCGTAAACGCTCGCCCGCGCCAAAGCACGTAGCTGCGCCCTCAAAAGATCGGGATATCGAAGTAAAAATCGGATCGAGCGGCACCCAAGAGCCGGATTGGCTTCCACTCCCAGAGACGTGAAATATTTCGCATCGGGCTCGTGTGGGAAAAGCTCCAGCCTCTTATCGCCGCCTATATCAAAGACCCGCACTACAAGAGGCCGCCCCCGCAATGCAACGGCCATCTTCTTGTAGATCTCAAACTGCTCCTCCTCGGTCGGAAATTTTCGCGTAGAAAGAAAAAGATACTCGGAACGAAATAACCCTACCCCCGAAGC
>CAZZLR010000040.1:0-7674 GCA_964655045.1 uncultured bacterium
AGTAAAATGCGCAGCCAAGAACCGCGCGGCCATTTTCGGAAAGGGATGCTGCAAGGGTCTGCGCTTTTTCTTCAAGAATGAATACGGCGCTCTCCAAAGCGCGGTCGGTTTCCGCGCTCGATTCCAATGACTCCGCTTCGCTGCAGAATTTTTGTCTTTGCAGATCGACCTCTTCCCAGCTCGCGCCGAAGCGGCGCTTCAATTTCTCGATTTCGTGCATTCGTTTTTCTAAATAAGCCAGACGGGCAGGGTTGGGATCGAACCGTTCCGCATACGATTGTAAGAACGAAGCTGTTTCTTCCAATTCTAGGGCTGCTGTTTTGAGGGCTTGCCCCCGACTTTCTAAACGGGGATCGAGACGCGCCCCCTTTTCAAGCTGTCGGGAAATTGATACAATCTGTTCTCTGCACTCGGCCAGCTGTATGGCCGATCTGCCGGTGTATTCGATCAACTCTTGCGCATGGCATAAGGCCGTATGCTCGGCGTTGAGTGTCTCTTCCTCCCCTTTTTGCCAAGAAACGGCGGCGATCATTTGCACAGCGTTCTTTGCCCAATCGAGGTCGCGCTCGCGCCGCATCGCTTCCGCACGAAATTTTTCCAGCGCCTGCCGGGCGCGCCTCCCTTCTTCTACGCATTGCGCTAGCTCCCGTACAGACTCTTGCAGAGCGCCGAATGCATCGAGCAGGCGTCTTTGTTCTTGCATTGTACAGAGGGAAAAAGCGGTTTTTTGATCGAGAATCTCTATCTTCGTTTGCATCCATTCGCGCAGAGCCGAAAGGCTGACCAGCTGATCTTCAATAAAAGCGCGGCTTTTCCCGGAGCGATGGATCTCTCTTCTTATAGAAAAAGAATGGCCCGGTGCAGGGAGAACCACTCCCTCCGGAGACCGGAGAGGGGAATCTTCCGAAGCAGTTTCAAGGATCGCTTCGACAACGGCAGAAGAAGCGCCCTTGCGGATCCATTCTAGTTCAGCCCTCTCGCCGCAAAGAAGACGGATCGCTGTGAGAATGGCCGATTTCCCCGCGCCCGTCTCTCCTGTGAAAATATTGAGGCCCCTGTCTAATTTGATTTCGGCGCGCTCGATTAAAATGAGATTTTCAATCGTTAGACTCTGTAACATCACTCATCGTTTTAAAATGGGTTTTTGCCGCTTTGGTCAGAATATCGCGTCCGTGCTTGGCGACAAGCTGTTTGCCTGCTGCAACCACTTGCGCAGAGGCGCCTTTGGGTAAAGTTATGCCGATTTCTTGGCTCAAAGATTCCATTCCTTCGAGAAAAGCCCCTCTTGCCAAAATCGAGGCGGCGGCGACGACAAGGTCTTCTTCCCCTTTGGTTCTCTGCTGTAGATGGACGGACAATTTTTTCTGTTCCAGGGCTTTTTGCATCAGAAAATCGTCTGCGAATTTATCTAAAATCGCTTCCGTGCATCCTGTTTTTTGCACAAGCTCCGCGAGAGCCGCCGTGTGCGCCCAGGCCATGAGGCGATTGAGGTTTTTGAATTTTTCATACAGTTCGTTATATTTCTGCGGAAAGAGGCGGATGAGGGAAAAAGGGTATTCGGCGCGTAATGTTTGCGCGAGTTTTTTTACCGTCCCATCGCCGAGGCGCTTGCTGTCGCAGACGCCAAGAGCGCTGAGACGGCGGATGCCGTCCGCGTCGGCAAAAAGGGCTGCAATGCAAAGAGGGCCGAAAAAGTCTCCCTTGCCGGCCTCGTCCATGCCGATATGCGGAGATAAGTCTAAATGCGCCTCCGGATGAGAAAAGTGAAATTCCCGGAGAATTTCCGGCTCGAGATAGAATTCGATGAATGGATCTTTTTCTTTTCCTTGAACGACAAGGCTTCCCGATTCGTACAGAGCGCAGGAGATCCCCGGTTTTTTCGCAGCGAAAACGGTGTGGGGGGGATAGGCGAGATCGAAGCCTTGAGAAATAAGATCCTGTTTTAATTTTTCAGAAAAAGCGAGATCGATTTTCGCAGTGAAGCAACCGTTTTTCATCCATGCGTATTGTATAATGTTGGAGGGAATTCGCGCAAGGTGTTAGAATCGCGAAAAAAAGGGAGAAAAAATGAGTCAGAAATTAGGCGCTCATTTTCGGCAGAAGCGGGAAGAAATGAGCCTTTCTTTGAAAGAGGTGGAAAATGCAACGTCGATCCGCGTTCCTTACTTGCAGGCTATCGAAGAGGGGACGGTGCATCAGTGCATTTCTTCTGCCTATGCGCAAGGGTTTATTCGCCAGTATGCGCAATTTTTAGGCTATGAGCCCGGGCGGTTGGTCAAAGAGTTTCCCGAGGCGTTTCGTTTAACCGGAGAAAAACAAGAGTTTTCATATGGGATTGGCACTTTGGAATCGAGGGGAAATCCGAATGGAGGCGTACGTTGGATGCCGAATGTGGTTTGGGGCTCTTTGTTTCTTGTGCTTGGAATAGCATTGTGGTATTTTGGCCGATGGGTAGGAGCATTTTAATTGATGGATACTTTGGGCGATTATCTCATTCAGAAACAGTGGGACGAAGGGATTTTTGGCGCCGTGTATTTAGCAGAACATCGTTTTACTAAACGCCTTTTTGCTCTAAAGGCTTTGCCTGAAACTCTTTCCAAAGACCCTGCTTTTATTCGCCGTTTTGAGCTGGGAATTGCGGAGATTGCCTCGTTAGATCATCCACATATTGTGAAGATCCACACGGCGTCCTGCCAAGACGACGCCTATTATATCGTCAGCGATCCGCTGATCGATGATGCGCAAGAAACATTGAGTTTGGAATCCTGGCTGCAGACGCAAAAAACCCCTGTGAAAGAAGCGGTTATTGAGGCATTGCTGCGCCAGGCGGCAGGGGCGATCGACTACGCGCGCGGCAAGGGCGTCGCGCATGGATCTTTAAAATTAGAAAACCTGTTGGTTTCAGACATGGGAGAGGGCGTCTGCTTGCAGATTTCCGACTTCGGCATCGCGCGCCTCATAGGCGAAGGGGCATTTTTACTGCGTCTCTGCAACAAGATCGGCCAGTCTTTTTCCGAAGAGAATTCGGTGAAAAGGGATGCGCGGTTTGCGCGCGCTTTTGCGTTTTTGGCGCCGGAGCAAAAAGAATTGGCTCAGGAGATTTCGATCGAAAAAGCCGATGTGTATGCCTTTGGTGTTTTGACCTATTATTTGCTCGTGGGAAAAGTTCCGGACGGCTGTTTTGATCTTCCTTCAAGGCTCGTCCCGGGATTGACATTGCATTGGGATCTTTTATTGCGCAGATGTCTTCAGCCGAAGGCGCACTTGCGTCCTGAGGGATTAGTGGCGCTCATGGACGAAACTCTGAGAGCGCCGCGGGAGGCGGCGGCTCCTTTGCTCGGCCTTCCGGAGATCGAGACGCGCTTAGAAAGCATAAATCAATTGGCTTTTGCATTTCCTCAAAAAGGAGAGGGCGCGGCGACTGCGTCTTTGGGAACAGCCGAAGCGCCGAAGCTGTTGCTCAAGCCACAAGAAATCGCGCGGCCGCAGTATGAACCTGATCCGGGGGCGATCTTTCAGCGCGACATGGCAGTCAGCCATTATACGCCGAAGGTAGTGGAACAAAATGAACCTGAGCCGTTAATGACGGAGATGGTATTGATCCCTGCGGGGGGCTATATGCGCGGAAGCCGCGAGGGCGCGCGCGATGAAATGCCGCGCCATGAGGTAAGGCTTCCGAGTTTTGCCCTTGACATCCATCCTGTGACCAATGAACAATTCGTCCGCTTTTTGCATGTGATGGGAGGCGAAAAGGATCATAATAACAATGATATCATTCGGTTAAGGGATGCGCGGATTAAGAGATCCGCAGGGAAATTGATTGTGGAGTCGGGCTATGCGAAGCATCCGGTTGTAGGGGTAACGTGGTATGGAGCTGTCGCTTATGCAAAGTGGGTTGGCAAAAGGCTTCCTTTGGAAGCGGAATGGGAAGCGGCTGCGTCGGGGGGGGATTTCGAAGCGAGTTTTCCTACAGGAGCCCAGATCGAACGTTCCCAGGCCAACTTTTTCAGTTCCGACACGACGGCCGTGATGAGTTATGCCCCGAATGCATTCGGCCTGTATGATATGGCCGGAAACGTATATGAGTGGTGCCAGGACTGGTATGCCTATAACTATTACGACTCTTCCTTAGTGGAGCCGGAGCGTCCTTCGGGGCCGCCTCAGGGCGTGTACCGCGTTTTGCGCGGGGGGTGCTGGAAGAGCTTGAAGGAAGATCTTCGCGTTGCGCACCGCCACCGCAATAATCCGGGGGCGCTCAACGGAACCTATGGGTTTCGTTGCGCTGCGGATGTTGTCCACGGCGGAGGCGTGTAAAGCAAAGAGCGATAAACGATGCGGCATTGAGGGCTCCAAGAGCTGCGAGAAAGAATTTCCCTGCGATCGCATAGCGATAAGCAAACAAGAGGGTGAGCATAGCCGTCGCTGTTAAGGACAAGATTTTTCCAAAACGTTTTTGCGCTAAAAGTCCGACGGCGCCTCCGATCAGTAGAATCCCCGATCCTACGCCTGCATACAAAGAGGGTAGACTTCCGGTATTGCGATACCCAAAAAATCCGAAACACGCTACAATCATTCCGTTAACGAGTATCAACCATCCCATAGATTGATAAAACATAAAAAACTCCTTGTTTTGATGAGCTGTTTTTTCTGTCTTAGAAGAGACACCCTCTTAGGGTATAGAGAATAAAAATTTTTGTGGATAAAAATCGCTGGCCGACAGAAATCGCCCCCTCTTCCGCAATCGAGAAGGCCGTTGCTTATTTACGGCAGGGAGAGCCCATTGTGTTTCCTACGGAAACAGTCTATGGCTTGGGCGCGCCTGTGTTCCATGAGGAAGCGGTACGAAAAATATTCGCGATCAAAGGGCGTCCTTCCGACAATCCATTGATTCTTCATGTAGCTTCTTTGGAAGGGGTGAAGCAAGTGGCTCATCAGATCCCTAAAATGTTTTGGGATCTTGCCGATCGCTTTTGGCCGGGGCCGTTGTCCCTGATTGTGCAACGGTCTGCCTGCGTTCCCTCAATTGTCTCCGCGGGGCAGCCGACAGTCGCGATCCGGATGCCATCTCACCCTGTGGCTCTGGAATTGATTCGACGGACGGGAGAGCCTTTAGCCGCTCCTTCGGCTAATCTTTCCGGGCGTCCAAGTCCTACTTGTTCCTTGGATGTTTGGGAAGATTTGCAAGGGAAAGTTCCTTTAATTTTGGAAGGGGGGCATTGCGCTGTGGGTATAGAATCCTCCGTTCTCGATGTAAGCGGATCTTTCCCCGTGTTATTGCGGCCGGGATCGGTTACAAGAGAGGAGCTGGAGAATTTTTTACATATGAAGATACGATCTCCGGAAGAAGGGGGAGCTCCTCTTTCTCCTGGAATGAAGTATCGCCATTACGCTCCGAAAGCCAAAGTACGCTTGGTCTTGGATCGCAAAGATCTGCAGGGAGGCTATGTGCTTTCCCCGGAACCGCGGCTCGGAGAGAGACTCCTCAGTATGCAAACGCTCTTTGCCGAATTTCGCAAAGCGGATCGGCAGGGGGCTTCTTGTATCGAGATTGATTGCACTCCTGCTGTAAGGAGCAATGAAGCGCTCATGAATCGGCTTGCGAAGGCAAGCTGTCCGTTAATGTGAAGAATTAAAATATTAACTTTAATTTAATCCATCCTCTTGGTGGTGATTCGGTCATGTCAAACATTTCATCTTTTTATTTCGGTAACCCTTATAATCCGAAGGATTTACTTCAGAAGATTCAATCGGAGAATCAAGAGAAAGAAGATCTGATTCTTAAAGAAAATAAGCTGAGTCAAATCATCAATGATTCCGGATTGAAAAAATTATTTGAAGATTCAACGTTCTCCAATAAAGCGATCACCAACTTTAATCTCAGTTTTTCTTCATCCAAAACTGGTTATGAAGGATGGACCAATCAGGATGTTCTTCGATTTCTCAACGCCTTTTTTTCAGAAAAACAGGAACATCGGATTCTTAAGAAAGAAGAGGGTTTGGAGGAAATCTTAAGTTCCGTTGTGAGCAAAATAGTCGGCCAAAAGGATGCGTCTTTCCATAGCCAGCAAGTGCAGAAGCTGAAGAAAGGGGAGCATTATACGATGCTTGGGGGGTGGAGTAGTTACCCTTCAGGCCATGTCATGTATTATCGCTTTCATAAGGAATCAGAGGACAGTTGCGTGAACATCTATGTTTATAATGCCAGCGGGACTCATGTGATTCAGGGGGGGAAGCGGGAAAATGGGAAGATTTGGACAAAACCCTATCTGAAATTTCAAGACGTTCCCCAGAAGAACTTAGATACGGCTTTTTTTAAGCCTCTCGTAGAATACGTTAATGGCAGTGGATTTGGAGAATCAAGCAGGATATATCAATGTTTTGTCAGTTTTAAAAAAAATATTGTACAAACCCGTTCTTTACCCGAAATCTATATTTCGGTGCAGCGTTCCGGGAATTGCACGGTTAAAAGTATGAAATGCCTCTTGCTTGATCTTGCTTACTCTTATTATGAAAAAGATACGAGCAAGACAACTCGAGTTATGAAGCGTCTTTTTTTGGAAATGCACCTCAAGACGATCGCAGGAATGGCGCAATCCCTGAAAGATAATAAGACTTCTTCTGCCATAGACCTTCTCAGAACCAGACAGGCAGCGGAAGCTTACCTAAGGTTTTTGGAAAAGCAATGGGAAAGAAATTATGTTTCCGGCGAGGAATATGCCGATTTATTTGCAACGGTGCAGAAGATTTTAAAAATCATTCCGAAAAAAAATGAGATGGAGGACTTACCATGCATTCGGAAGGTTCTATTTGATAAAGAATGGATCAGGGATCAGTGCGTGAGAAGAGATAGTTCTGCGGATTATTGGATGAGGCAATTCCAGGGAGAAGCGACAGTCAGTTCGTCTTTTATAGGAGTAAAAACCACTCCGAGCTTAGGTCAAGCAGTGGCTCAGTGGACGGATGTTGAGCCGGCGCTGCAGACATTGCAGACAATTTGTAACCAGTTAAAGGAAAATAACGAGCCGAATCTAGCCTTGCTGCAAATAGAATGTACCATGGAGCGCTTGGGGAACTTGAAAAACAACCCCTGTTCTTTAGAGAGCAGCAGCCAAGCCCTTAGTCTTCTCGTAAAAATTGTAAGGGTTCAAGAAAACTGTTACAATCTTGTCCAAAATTCGTTACAGAGGATCTCTCCTTCCGTCCAAGTCGCCATGATGGAATGCTACGCATTGGCTTATCGAGCAGCTCTCGCAGCAGATCAAGACACGCAGTTCCTCGAAGGACTCATGCCTCGTACCGATATATTTTTGCAAACTTTCGCGTCATATCGATGTATGGTGATCGAATCCCCGTCCCTCTTAGATCGCTATCGCAGTCTCCTGAACTGGTTTCAAAAGGAAAACAAAGGGAAGAAGATGATTTTCGATTTCGAAGCATCACGTTCCGGATGGACTGAAGATGATTTTTGGAATGAAAATAGTTCGATTCACGAATCCATTGTATATAAAAAATACGAAAAAAAAACATTTAAATTTAAAAATTAAAAAATGATTAACGCAATAATTTTGAATTGTAGCAATGTCGCTAATTTGATCACTAGCTAAATACATAATTTCATCAAGTTGATCATTTTTTATAAGTTGATCTAATTGATTTTGAACTTCTGGATTCCAA
>CAZZLR010000041.1:0-7580 GCA_964655045.1 uncultured bacterium
AGGGGGCGTATTGATGTAGCGTTTGGAATAGATGCAAAGGAGATCGCACCCCATGCTGAAAGGAATGGCAAGAGGGTCTGTGATCACGCGTGCGCCCGCGACAAAGATCATGTTTTCCGCAAGATAGGGATATTTTTTTTCTAAAGAGATTGTGATGGCCTGTGGATCAGGCTCGGTTTGGTGGTTCGCAAATAAAATTACGTTTTCTTTGCGCGATAGAGCTTCGGCCAGAGTTTCTATATGCGATTGCCCCAACAGAGAAGAGCGGGATAAATCGATCAAAGGACGGATAAAATCGAGAGAAAATTGATAGTAGTCAATGGGATGGCGTATTTTTTTGTGGTATGGTTCAAATTGATAGGGATGTTTAAATTGCTCTTCGGCTAGCTGTAGAAAGAGGAGGAGATTGGGAATCGTTTGGTCGAAAGCGCCCTTTAGAGCCCGAGCATAGCCATCGATGAATTGGAGAACGATGGCCATGTAATGGGGAGGAATGCAGGAACGAAGTCTTTGGCAGGCGGCTTCCAAAAGAACTTCATGCGTCGATTTTTTGTCCATTTAAAGTCGAATAAAATAGGTAATCATTTAAATGCAAGAGGTCGCTAACTCCAAATTCCAAATGGGCATTGGAAAGATTGGCTAGCTTTTTATAATACTCTTTATCTCCATTATCGAGATAACGGTTCAGCTCGGGATGCAAAACAAGCTTGAGAGCAAATTGGTTTTGGCAATGGATCAGTCTTTTTAAAGAGCGTTCAATATCCACGGAGATGCTTTCATGGCTTTTGACAAGCCCTGATCCCGTACAATAAGGGCAGGCGGTGTACATGGTTTGCGCTAAGGACTCTCGGTTTCTTTGGCGCGTCATTTCTACAAGGCCGAATTCACTCATGCCGAGAATAGTGCAGCGGGCAGAGTCTTCTTTCATGCATTCCTTGAGCTTTTCTAGAACCCGTTTTTGATTTTTATTGGATCGCATATCGATGAAATCGCAAATAATGAGCCCGCCAATATTGCGAATCCTCACTTGCCGCGCGATTTCTTCCGCCGCCTCCAAATTGATTCTGACGAGCGTTTCCTCTACATCGCCTCCGGAAGGGTTCGTGGAACTGCGCCCCGAATTGATGTCAATCGTATGCATGGCTTCGGTTCGGTCAAAAAATAAGTAACCGCCGGAGGCTAGCCAGATTTTGCGGCGGATTGCCTTGTCGATTTCTTTTTCCACATTAAAGCGCTCGAACATGGGTGTTTTGTCTCGATAGAATTCGATTTTGAGGGGATGTTCAGCCGCATACTTTTGATACATTTGCTTGCACCGCTGATAAGTGGGATAATCGTCGATAAGAAGGCGTTCGAATTTTTTGTCCACGCATTGAACTAAAGCCCGTTTAATGAGATCAGACTCCTCGTAAAGGAGAGTCGCTCCTTGCGCTTGATCGAACTTCTCCACTACGCTTTGCCAGGAACGGAGCAAATCATTGGCTTCTTCAATCAACATGTCGGTTGCAGCGCCCGCGCTTGCAGTGCGACAAATCAATCCCATATCTTGAGGCATCTCAAAAGAACGGATGAGTTTTTTGAGCCTTTCCCTCGCTTCTTTATCCTCGATTTTCCGAGATACGCCTCGGTGGGGATTATTCGGGAGTAAAACGAGATAGCGCCCCGCGATTGAGATATTGGAGGTCAGGCGAGCCCCTTTTGTGCCAATCGGCTCTTTGACCACTTGAACGAGGACGGCTTGATCTATTTTGAGCAGCTGAGAGATATCTTTGGGCTTGGGATGGGGGTGCATCTTAGAAATGTCATAGTCGAGATCGAAGTCCATTTCAAACATTTCTTCAAATTTTTTGGTGTTTTCTAGAATATCGCTAATATGAATGAATCCGCTCTCTCCTTCATTGATATCGATGAAAGCAGATTGAATATTATGGAGGATGTTGGTAACTCTGCCTCGATAAATATTACCGGTAATTTGACGTGTTTTTTTTCTATCTATGATTAGATCGTAAAGCTGCCCCTTTTTTAAGTAGGCGCAGCGAATTTCTTTGGATTCGACATTCAGTAAAATTTCGTGCATCGATGTTGCCATGGTTCTCCGAGTTAGAGAGGTTCTTGAGTCATACCAAACGCAACAAATAATACCAAAAGAAACAAATAATGTCATATTTCAGCTGCGTGAAAGCTGTCGATAAATCGACGATCGTAAATGGCATAGTATTAAGTCAATACAATGCCATGTTACGATCATCGATTTTCGACGCTTTGACGCGCTCAAATATGACATTATTTGCTTCTTTTGGTATAAGGTCATATTTGTTGCTTTTGGTATCAATATTTTTTTTCGCAAGCTTCCGCCGGATTAACCCTCCCTAAAAGGGAGGCCCTTTTTATCCAACTGTGTTTTGGCCTTTCATGGTAAAGGAAAGGGAGTTCTTTTTCCAGGGGATCTTCGTGCGGATTCTGATGAGAGGAAGAACTCCGTAAATTTTTCCACAAAATTTTTCGCTTCGAGGTCGGCGGCGCCGCGCACTGCGTTGACAAACGCTTCGAGCGTGGAATACCCATGGCACTTTACAACGGTTTTTTTAACTCCGCAGAGAAGAGCCCCCGGATGTTTTGTATAATGGAGGTGCTTTTGCAAATCCTCAAAATGGGGACGCATCTGCTGAATGGACTCATCTGTGCTATGGGATTGAAGCCGGTCCAAAATTAAACTTGCGATTCCTTCCGCGGTTTTTAGAAAGACATTTCCTGTAAATCCATCGGTGATCAATACATCCACGTCTCCATCAAAAACCGACTTACCCTCGATATTCCCCGCAAAAGAGGCTGTCTTTTGCAGCTCTTTATAGGCGAGCCTTGTTTTCGGCGTCCCCTTGGACGCTTCAGAGCCGATATTCAAGATGCCAATGCGCGGATGAGCGATTCCTCTTGCTTTTTGATAGGCGGCTCCTAGTTTCGCAAATTGAATCAGGTGCGCCGCCTTCGCTTCCACATTGGCCCCCACATCCAGAATTGCGACCGGCTGCTTTTTTGTCGGAATGAGAGCAAGAAGGGCAGGACGCGGGATTCCGGGAAAAGTCCCCAGGATAATTTTAGCTCCGCTGACAAGCGCGCCTGTATTTCCTCCGGAGACGAACGCATCGAGGCGCCCCTCTTTTAAAGAACGGAGACCCACGCAAAGCGAGGCTTCCTTTTTTTTACGCAGAGCAAAAAGGGGGTTTTCATCCATTGCGATCGTCTCCTGCGCGGGGAGGAAAGAAAGTCCGTTCCGGTTGGCTTCCGGAGCGAATTCAGGAGCGCCAATCGCGATGATTTCGGCGGTTTCTTTCAGCAGCGGAGCAAGAGAAACGAGAGCGGCGAGAAGGGATTCGGGAGCATTATCGCTCCCCATCAGATCAACGCCAATACGGTTACGATTCACGCGATTCGATCACCCGCGCGCCATAATGTCCGCAAGAAGGGCACATTCTATGGGGGAGGCGCGCTTTGCCGCAATGAGAACATGCGGAAAGGTTTGTTGGTGTTTTTGCATGATGTGCGCGACGCGAATTTTTCTTCGCATTCGAAACTCGGTTACGTGGGACTGCCATAATTTTTTTTCCTCAACATTTTTTATAAGTTAGCAAATGGGAAGTGAATGTCTCCTCCCCCCTCTTTTGCTGAATTGCATTTTTCTCCCACCGCTTTCTCTCTTTTGTTAGAGGGAGGCGTCTTTGCCGGAGCTAAGTAGGGAGCTATCGAACTCCGCTCGGGGCAATGCCCCTGGTTGCACTCAACATGATAAGGCGCTTCTAGTAAAAGAGCTTCCCGCAGAGGAACCCCAAAGTCGAAAAGAGCGTCGCGAATCTCTTCTAAAGCTTCTGTGTGGTAAAAATCTTTTACAAAAAAACCAACATCTATCAGTTGGTTGCAAATAGCACAGGGAAGGGTGGCTTTTGTCGAGGCGCTGAAGCGAATCACCAAATGCTGGTCGGCCAAATAAGCCTCCCCGCGCACCGCGACAGCCTCGGGAAAACGGAGATTTTCCTCATCTACTTCGAGAAAAGAAGAATCAAAAGATCCTTCGATCTTCTGTACCTGCCCTTCTTTTAAGCGATCTACCCAAACTTTAAATGCTTCTTGCATGACGACTCATTGTAACGGAAGGGCGGGTTAAAGTCGAGAGGATTTCGAGCGCAGCTTCCCGCGCAGACTCCTTTTGACCAAGAGCCTCGCGCAGCAGAGCGCAGTTTTGCCCCATTTGCGATCGGAGGGGGGAATTGTTCCACAAGGATTCGCTTTGAGCGCACAGAGCGGCGCGGGTGAGATTTGGCCCAAAGAATTCAGGAAAAACGGTTTTGGATAGAATAATATTGACTATGCAGTAGTGAGGGAGGTGAATTCGAAATATTTTTTGAGCTATGAAACAATCGAGGGGACGGATCGCAAAGGTCACTAGGGTCGGCGTTTCATGCAAAGCAAGCTCGAGAGTGACGGTTCCGGATGTGGCGATCGCCATTTTTGCCCGTCGCATCCATAAATTATTTTCTGTACAGGAGAAAAACTCTATATCCAAGCAGCTTTTTAAGCCGCTTGGGTATAAATGCACGCCTTGCGCTAGACGGCGCAGCGTTTCCGCATACGCCGTGTGGGCGATGGATACGGCGATGCGTGCTTTGGGATCGACAGCGGCGATGCGCCGGGCAGCCGCAAGCTGAAGGGGGAAATTTCTCTCGATTTCCGTTTTCCGGCTACCGGGAAAAAGGACAAGGAGGTTGTCTCGCTCGGCCGAAGGCGGCTTGGGAATGGAAACGGCCAGGGGATGGCCAACATAGGAAACTTTGAGCCTTTCCGCGGAAAAACATTTTTTTTCAAAAGGAAATAAGGTCAGAAGCAGATCGAGTGTCTTTTCCATCTTGGGAATTCTTTTTTTGCCCCACGCCCATACTGTAGGGCAAATAAAGTGAATCAAAGCCCCGGCGAACCCCTTTTTGCGTAGGGAAGCGGCAAGGCGTAGATTGAATCCTGGGTAATCAATGCAAATGAGCGCGCGGGGACGCAATGAGAGAAGGGCGTTGCGCAAGAAAAAAAATTGTTTAATTAGCCGCGGCAAGGCCACTAAGACATCGAGAAATCCCATGACCTGGAGCTTTTCCATAGGAAGCAGCGTTTCGATGGGGAGAGCACGCATCCGCGGTCCCGCGACTGCGACGATTTTGAGATCCGGCCTTTCCTTAAGCAGGGCTTGAACCAGTCCGGCGCCATGAAGATCGCCGCTCGCCTCGCCGGCTAGAATGAAGAGGGTATCAGACATTTTTGCATCCATTGGGCGCCTTGTTTGAAAATTTCGGGGGAGGTGCCGTGTCCATCTTTACCGATCGATGGGGTAATCACGCATTCGGCTAGGGGACTATGGATTTTTTTTGCATACGCTTCTTCCGCAAAAGTTAAAATGGTGTCTACGCAAACTCGTGTTCCCACTCGCGTATCTCTATTTCCGATATAAAAGCGGGTGCAGCGGTTCGCAAGCGCGGGAGCCAACGTTTTGACGTTGAGGTTTTTGACGGTGGGGTGTTCTTGCAGTGCGTGGAACTCCTTGGTAAAAGAAAGCTGCGTCAGAGGTGCGAACCCAAGGAGACAATGAAATCTCGGATCTCTTGCAGCCACGTGCGCGGCAAACAAAGCCCCGCGCGACAGCCCCCCGATCCCCATTCTCGCAGGGTCTATGAATCTTTGCTCTATGGCGAAATCGACAGCTAAGGCAACCTCATCGAAAAAAGCGTTGAAAGGATTGACCCCTTTGGCTAGATCCTGCGCCCATACCTGAAGCGCGTCATGAGGAGATAACCCCGCTTCGTGGGCGGGAAGGGTCATGGAAAAAGTGCGGATCATGGTTCCCTGAAGAAACTGTATGGGCTGATTGAATGGGTCCTGGCAGAGGGAGTCAGGGCCTGAAAGGGAAAAATAAAAAAAGGAGGGCAAAGCGCCGAGGTCGAGCGGAGGCCCGCTATGAAACAGAGAGATTCCAGGGGCCGCAACGATTTCTTGCGCTTTCATGGGCGTCTTCTTCTTCTAGGCCGGCGCGGCCTTTGCCTTTCTTCGTGAATGGCCGTTGCCGTTTCCAACGTATGATCGGCTTCCGCTTCATAAAACGCTTTTTCCGTCCACAAGGTATAAAGGGGCATGAGGAGGGGATCGGCGGCTGCTCTGCACTTAAATAACCGCAGGGCAAGGGGAGTGAGAAGATCTTTGGGAAGTCTGAGCTTGCGCCCCGGTTTTGTTCCCGGAACTTCTCCGAGAGGGGTAAAGCGGTATTGGGAAGCGAGAACAAAGGCAGCCGCGCCGCGCAGTCGTCGAGGAAGGGCAAAAAAGGGAGAAAAAACGCAATCGATGACATGCAAAGCCGCCGTTCCAATTTGACCCAGATGAGGAAGTTTCTCCCCGGGCTGAAGGCTCTCATTGAGATAACGGTCGAATAAGGGAAATAACAAAGCGGCCAATAAAACCGCCCGGTCAATGGGGGGTTGTTCTTTCTTATGCACTTCCCCGTCTATGGCGCTGAGGAGATCGGAAAGCGATGGATGGACATTTTTGTTTTGTAAAAAGTAAGCAAGTTCCGGCAGCAATGGGGCGATCAATCCATATTCCTGTAGAAGATGGAAAAATTCTTTAGCCGCTCCCGATTCCAACATTCGGAGCAATTCTTCAAGGACGCGCGCCGGCGAACTTTTTGTGATCTCTCGGCGGCAATGCAACAGCGCCTCGAAAGTCGCAGGTTCGATTTCCAACTGAAAGCGGGCGCAAAATTTGATGAGCCGAATCATTCTGACGGGATCTTGAATAAAACGGAGATCGGGTTGTCCGATGGTTCTCAAAAGTTTTTTTTCAATATCCCGATATCCATTTACATAATCGATGACGAGTTCTCGATGGGGATCGTAAAAAAGTCCATTGATCGTAAAGTCGCGGCGCATGACGTCTTCTTCTTCGTTTCCCCATTCGTTATCGCGGAGAATCAGTTCGCTCGACTCCGTGTCGCCGGAGCGGAAAGTAGAAACTTCTATGATCTTGCGGCCGAATCGGACGTGGGCGAGGCGGAATCGCCGGCCGATCAAAATCGCGCTGTGAAAGATCTTACGAACCTCTTCGGGGGACGCGGAAGTGGAAACGTCAAAATCCTTAGGCCGGACATTGAATAGAAGATCGCGCACGCCTCCGCCGACGAGATAGGCTTTGTGCCCTGCCTGGCGCAGCTTTTCAATTACATAAAAAGCGTCCTCATCTATTTTTTCGGGAGGAATTTTGTGGTGTTCGACGGTATAGACTTCAGGGCTCACAAAAGGCGGGCTCGATGTTTTGATTTTTCTATGTATATGGAATCTCCAGAGTACTGTATTGATTTGCTAAAAGTCAATAGTCTCGACAATGAAGACCCAAGCCTTCAGGGCTAGGTCTTCATCCCGAGGCGGGAAACCCCGCCCTTAAGAGCGGGGTTTTTCAAAAACGGGCTGGGAGGGGTTCGAAGCCCCTCCCAAACCAACACAATCCCAGGCCTTAAGGCCTTGAAGTTACCCACATTTTTCTAGTACCCAGATCAT
>CAZZLR010000042.1:0-7464 GCA_964655045.1 uncultured bacterium
AAAAGCTTATGGGCGCAAGAAGGTCACTTGTTTTACGAAAGACAATATCATGAAATTATCCGATGGACTATTTCATAAAGTGTTTGAAACCATTGCGGCAGAATATCCGCAGATTACCCATGAGCATTGGATTGTGGACATTGGCGCTGCGAAGCTAGCGGACACGCCCGAGGCGTTTGATGTGATCGTGATGCCGAATCTCTATGGGGATATTCTTTCCGATGTGGCGGCGCAGATTGCCGGTTCCGTGGGTCTAGCCGGCTCTGCGAATATTGGCGAGCATGGGGCGATGTTTGAGGCGATCCATGGTTCTGCGCCGCGACGTGCGGGGCAAAACGTCGCCAATCCTTCGGGACTGCTTCTTGCAGCCGTGCAGATGCTCGTTCATATTGGGCAGGGAAGCGTTGCAGAAAAAATTCACAATGCATGGCTCTCTACGTTGGAAGAAGGGATTCATACCTATGATATTTTTAAAGAAGGGGTCAGTAAACAGAAGGTAGGGACATCGCAATTTGGCGAGGCAGTGATCGCCCATCTTGGCCATAAGCCAAAGCAGTTGAGGACGGTTGCTTATGCGCATGCGGACAAGCCTTTGGTTCATTCGCATCTTGCTTCGCATCCGGAGCGGACGCTTGCGGGAATCGACGTGTTCATCTACCATCGCGGCAAGCTCGACGCGTTTTTGCACAAAGTCCGGGAAATCAGCACGGAGCGTTTAGCGCTTGTTCTCATTACTAACCGAGGCGTAGAAGTATGGCCGAAGGGGCATCCGGAAACGTTTTGCGTGGAACAGTGGCGTTGCCGTTTTCTGACTGAGTCTGAACAAAAAATCTCCCCTGCAGAAACGCTGCGGATTTTAGAAGCGATGCATCGCAGTTTCGATGTCATTCAGACGCAGTCGCTCTATCGATTCGACGGCAAGCCCGGCTATTCTTCTGCGGAGAAGCATACCAAAAGCAACAAATAATGTCCTATTTGAGCGCGTCAAAGCGTCGAAAATCGATGATCGTAACATGGCATTGTATTGACTTAATACTATGCTATTTACGATCGTCGGTTTATATTATTTGTTTCTTTTGGTATTATACCAAAAGAAACAAATCTCAAGGATGTTCCAGTGCATGTTTCAATGCGTTTAAGAAGCCGCAGCCATAGATGCCGTCGAGAACGCGGTGATCGAATGTTAAAGAAATCCACATCACGGAACGGATGGCCATCGAATCGTCGGGCATCACCGCCACTTTTCTTGTAATCGCGCCTAAGCCGACGATCGCTACCTCCGGGTGGCGAATGATCGGGACGCCGATCATCGTCCCCGTCATCCCAAAATTGGTCATCGTAATCGTCCCTTCCCCAATATCTTCCAGAGCCAAACTTCCCGAACGCGCCTTCTCGGCAAGACGCGCCACATGTTGCGCGATCTCTGGAAGAGACAACTTTTCGCAGCCATGAATCACGGGAACCATCACCCCTTGATCGACGCTCACCGCTATCCCTAAGTTGACAAAACGCTTCACGACGATCGTGTCCCCTTCCAGAGAGGCGTTAATCAAGGGATATGTTTGCAGAGCGCGCGCAATCCCTTGCGCGACAAAAGCCGTGATCGATAGCTTTGCCCCATGCTGCTCGAAAAATGCACTTTTTTGCTCGCCAATCTGCTTCACCAACCCGGTTACATCCACTTCTGTCATCAAAGACGCATGAGGCGCTTCATAAAAAGAGCGCACCATATTATCGGCGATCGCCTTGCGCAAAGAACTCATCTTCACGCGCTCGGTTTCTTTCTGCGAAGAAGAAGTCTCCGCCGATGTTTTCTTGAGCGATGCGCTATAGTGTTCCACATCTTTTTTCGTGAGCCGCCCTCCCTCTCCCGTCCGAGGAATCTGATCGATCTCGCTTAAAGAAATCCCCTTTTCCTGCAGAAGACGCATCACGGACGGAGAAAGAAAATCTTCGCGCGCAGCTCCGCACTGCGGTGGCTTTTCTACACAAGCCGGACTCTCTTTTGCCTCATGAACCAAACCGCCCTCTGTCTCGATCACCGCCAAAGCGCCTCCCACGGGCAATTCTTCATTCGGCTGCGCTAAAATCTCCACCAATATCCCCGCTGTCGGAGACGGAATTTCACTATTGACCTTATCCGTAGAAACCTCAAGAAGGGGCTCGTCAAGAGCTACTCGATCGCCCACCTGCTTAAACCATTGGATCACGGTTGCGCTCACAATGCTTTCCCCCAGCTTAGGAAGCCGGATCATTATTTTTTGGCTCATATTTTTCTATTTTCTAATTTTTGATTGATTTTTGCAATCAAGTTTCCCCAGCGCTCTTCCCCGCGCAGCCACCGCACCCCCGATTCAATATAGAAAATCGGCAGCGAAGAGCGCGGCGCTTTGACAAAATCTTTTTCCGTCGTCACCAAGCACTCCGCCCCTAACACCGCGCACTGACGGGAAAATTTTTCCAAAGCCCTTTCGTTCGGCCTCTCATGATCGGCCAAATTCCACTGCTTCACTATGTCCGCCCCCAGATCCTCCACAGTTTTCCTGAAAAAGCGAGGGTGGGCGATTCCACAAAAAAGACCCACTTTTCGACGAACCATTGACTCGATCTCGTTTCCCTGCCCGTCGAGAATCCTCAAAGGAGCATGGCAAAAATCGCGCCCCTGAATAAATAAAGCATCCGCTTGACGCAGCCGCCTCGGATAATCGCGCAAAAAACCCCAAGGCAAAAAACGCCCCCGGCCAAAGGGATCGTCGGCCAAAGCTAGGACGATATCAAAATCGCGATGCATCCTGCGATGCTGAAACGCGTCATCCAAAATCAATAATTCAGCGCCTTCGGCGACTGCCCGGCGCGCCAAGCGCACTCGATCCCTCCCAATGTAAATGGGAACCTCGGGCAGCCTGCGGCGCAAAAGCCACGCCTCATCGGGCACCCGGCCATAGCCCCTAGTAATGATCGCAAGCTTCCTGGCACGGAACGTTTGCGCTAAAAGCAGGACAAAAGGCGTTTTGCCGGTCCCTCCGACAACTATATTGCCCACGCTCACGACAAGCGCATCCACCTTCTTCGGCCGTATCCATCCGCGTTCATAGAGAAAATTTTTACAAAAAACTACACATCCCCAAACCCAGCTCGCAGGAGCCATGGCAAGACACCCTCGCTCAATGGCGGAGCGCCCCAAGGAAAGGAAACGATTGCGAAGGAAAAAGATCATATTCCACTTGTTCGATAATAATGTGAATGGCAGCCATGTGCGCTTCCTGCACCCGATCTGAAAAAGCAAAACCCGATACGATCCATTCAAGATCGCAAAGCCCCTGCATCTTCCCCCCCGTCTTGCCTAAAAACCCGATCGTTTTTAAACCCAGATCTTTTGCCGCTGCAACGGCCGCGATGAGATTCTCCGAATTACCGCTCGTCGTCATCGCAATAAACAGATCTCCCGGCTGTCCCAGCGCCTCCACTCCCCGGGAAAACACCGAAGAGAACCCCATGTCATTGGAAACGCAGCTCATATGTCCCGGATCGGCAAGAGCTATGGCGGGAAGCGCTTTGCGCGGCCGGCGGAACTGCCCCGTCAACTCTTCAGCAAAATGCATCGCATCGCAAAGACTGCCTCCATTACCTGCGATTAAGAGCTTCCCCTTGTCTTGAAAACATTGAGAAATCCATTGCGCCGCACTCTCGATAAACACAAGAGCGTTTTCTTCTTTTAAGACATGCGCCGCCCGCATCGCCTCTTCAACCGACCTTAAAATTCTTGCACGCATTCCCATACACCTTAATGAGAGTTTCGTGTAGTATCTGAAATTGTGAAAAACATTGCAATCATTGGAATCACCGGAGCTGTCGGACAAGAACTGCTCTCCCTCCTCGAAGAACGAAATTTTCCTGTTGCTTCACTCCGTTGCTTCGCCTCGCCGCGTTCTCTCGGAAAAACCGTTTCCTTCAAGAAGGAAGCCGTTCCCATCGAAATCCTGAGCCCCGGCGCCATGCGAAAAACCGACATTTCTTTTTTTTGCGCGGGCAGCGCAATCTCTCAAGAATGGATTCCACAAACGCACGGCCTCGTCATTGATTCCAGTTCCGCATTCAGGCACGCTGCCCCCCTCGTCATCCCTGAAATCAACGCCCATGCAATCCAACAGCACCGCGGCGTCATCTGCTCTCCCAATTGCGCGGCGACGATTTTGGCGCTTCCCTTATACCCACTACATCGAATGTATCGCGTAAAGCGGATTGTCGTTGCGACCTATCAAGCCGCCAGCGGCGCAGGAGCCGGCCTTGTCGAAGAATTGAAAAAAGAAACTTGGGCGCACCTCGGCCAATCTCCCTATTCCCATAAACTGGCATTCCCCTACGCCTTTAATCTTTATCCCCATAATTCTCCCCTCCACCCTTCAGGATATGTGGAAGAAGAAAGGAAAATTCTGTTTGAAATCAGAAAAATTTTCGAAGATGACGCCATTCAAGCTAGCGCCACTTGCGTCCGCGTTCCTGTCCTGAGAGCCCATTCCATCGCAGCCAATATCGAATTGCATCAACCCTTCTCATTATCGGAAATTTATAGAGCCTGGGAAAAATTCCCCGGCATCCAAGTGTTCGAGAGCCCCGCGGACAATCGTTTTCCGACTCCGCGCGATGCGGAAGGAAAAGATCCAATTCTTTGCGGACGGCTACGCATCGATCCAAGTTGTCCGAATACATTGGAATTTTGGGCGGTGGGAGATCAACTGCGCAAGGGAGCCGCCCTCAATGCCGTGCAAATTGCAGAACATTATACCAAAAGCAATAAATAAGTTCATATTTCAGCTGCGTCAAAGCATCGAAAATCGACAGCTTTCGCGCTAGCCTAAACGCCAATTTTTCAGGTTGTTTGGGTATATGAACTTATTTATTGCTTTTGGTGTAACTCCATCTCTGATATAATTGATCGCCTTCTTCCTGAAGAAGGCCTGCTTCCTGCACACAGCAGGATGCCTTTCGCAAATAAAAAAAGGAAAAATATGAACAGCCTCAATTTTCAACCCATTTCTTACAATAACTCCAAGCTATGGGAAATCGGCGCTCCTCAAAAAAAAGACAGTCCGAACAGAAAAGAAATAGATATCTTAACCAGAGCCGTAATGCGCCGGCCGCATAAAGACCTAATCCCCTTGCTCCATATACTACATAAAGGGATTGACAACCTTCTCAAAGATCAAAGCGATGAAGCTTTGCAATGGCTTTTGGGAGGCGGGTCTCTCTATGCGCGGGGTGGGTTTCAAGGAGATGTTCCTGCTCTTAGAAAATTCCTCGCACAAGATCCGGAAAAGATTTCCACAAGCAGACTGATCTGCGGCCTGGAAACGCTCATCACAAACATCACCTATAGGAGCGTGCGCGCGCACCATTCCCAAAAACCTTATGAACCTGAAACAGAAGAGCAAATCAAGATGGCGCTGCAGCTTGAAAAAGGAATACCTTACATTAGCAGTCAATGCAAGATTAATGATTTCTATCCTGATAGGGCATTCTCTCAAAACTGTTCGCATCACTGGATTCCAAAGGGCAGAGAGACCCCCGTAGTGAGGGATGATATCTCGGAATGTTCAGATCTCGATGCAACGGACTTTCAAGAGGAACTCAGGCCTCCTCTCAAAGAATACTATCTGACAATGCCCTATCAATATC
The DNA here is from genome assembly GCA_964655045.1 of uncultured bacterium. Lineage (GTDB taxonomy): Bacteria > Chlamydiota > Chlamydiia > Chlamydiales > SM23-39 > CAIPFQ01. Next base: position 5,677 of record CAZZLR010000042.1, read on the forward strand.
CGATTCGGCAAGGGTACACTTTGCAAGGCGATATACAGACGCTATGGCAGGACAGCTGGGTGTTTCAAGCAAAACAAAGCAATGTTCCCACACGATCCCTGGTGAGTTCCAGCGCATCCTTATGCATGGGAACGGTAATGTGGATCCTTGACGAATCTCAGACATTCATCGAAACAAAAGAAATGGCGTGGCTGGGCTCGCTGCTCTTCATTCCCACCTACCATCGATCCGATTATCACTCGGTTGCGGAAACAGCCGCCGGAATCTTTCATTATGTCATCACCGGTATACTTAGGAAATACTATGCACCTCTGCCCCCAAAGCAGGCTCTCGGCATCGGCCTTGCCTGGCTGTCCAGAGCCATCGATGTCGATTATCGTCCTGAGACAGAGAGACTCTGTAAAAGGATTTTAGAAAGTACCGCATTGCATCCTGCTTACGGAGATCTCACTTGTTATACAATTCGAAAATCGACTAAAAATAATTAAAGAACCTCTTAATGCCTTGGATTCCTTTCAGAAAGGAGGGGGGCTTTCAAAAGAGACAATTTCTTTTGTAACGGGGTGCCGGAAGGACAGCTTTTGGCAATGGAGCCGCACAGCTCCTCCGGCATCCGTTGTGCTTCCATAGCGCACATCGCCTACGATCGGATGGCCCGCTGCACTCAACTGCGCCCTGATTTGATGATAGCGTCCCGTCTCCAGGGAAATGGCAAGGCACGTGGAATGTTCCAATTTACGCACTACCTGATAGGTCAGACGGGCATGTTTAGCGCGAGGATCTTCCGCAGAAGCAACGAGCGCGCGATGATCTCCATGAATTAAATAATGATCCAATACCGCCTCCGGCTTCGCAAGCATTCCCTCCACCTCGGCGCAATAGATCCGTTGGATTTCCATAAGACGCGACTGTTCGTTTAGGCGGCTCAATGCTTTGCTCGTTCGTGCGAACAACACAAGACCGCTCACAGGCTTATCCAACCGATGGATGCAATGCAGAAATACGGCGCCCTTTTTATGAAACGTTTCCTTCACCCATTCCTTACATGCTGTCTCCAGACTCTCTTGAGAAAAAGAGTCCGGCTGCGTGAGCAGCCCAGACGGTTTCACAGCCACAAGAAGGTGATTATCGCAATAAAGAACATCGACGCTGCCGTACGGCTTCATACAATAAAAGGGTTGTCGCAGACGCTACATTCAGCGAATCGGCTATTCCGAACATCGGAATTTTTACAGACAGATCCGCTTTTTGCATCCACAGTTCCGATAATCCATATTGTTCCGTTCCCATCGCAATCGCAAGGGGAATTTTAAAGTCGGCCTCCGTAAATTCTATAGACGCATGCGGCGTTGCCGCTGCAATCGCGATCCCCTTTTGATGTAGAAAATCAAATGTCTGAACGCTCGATGCTTCGATTACCTGCTGCGTAAACAGCGTTCCCACGCTCGATCGCACAACATTTGGATTATGAATATCAGTCGTAGGATCGCAAACAATCACCGCATCCACGCCCGCTGCGTCGCAAGAGCGTAAAATCGTCCCTAGGTTGCCCGGTTTCTCAATGCGTTCAGCGATTAAAAGCAAAGGACAAGAAGAAAGTTGCAAATCGCTCAGCCCCTTATGCCATTGAGGCGCCACAGCAAGAAGACCGTCAGGACGGTCTCGATAGGAAATCTTTTGAAATACGGCGGGCGTACATTCATAAGCGTCGGTCTTTGTATTTTCTATTAGAGCATAATCGTTTTCTCCTAAGAAAAAATCGGTACAGATAAAAATCACCGCCACACG
>CAZZLR010000043.1:0-7456 GCA_964655045.1 uncultured bacterium
AGTGCCGGCATCTAGTTGATCAAGGATTCAAAGAAATTACTTTACTCGGACAAAACGTCAATAGCTATGGCAAAGACCAGCCTGCCTGGAATTGCCTCTTTCACGATCTTCTCTATCGGCTCGATAAAATCCCCGGGATGGGAAGGATCCGCTTTATGACATCGCATCCCGTTGATATCACCGTGGAACTGATGCAGGCGATCCGCGATCTTCCCAGCTTATGCGAATTTGTCCATTTTCCTCTGCAAGCTGGATCGAACCGCATCCTCAAAAAAATGCATCGCATTTATACGAAGGAGCAATATTTTGAAAAAGTGGCTCAGCTGCGCGAGATTGTTCCCAATGCGGCATTAGGCACTGATATCATCGTCGGTTTTCCCACGGAGACAGAACAAGAATTTCAAGAAACCTATAACGCTCTCAAAGAGATCCGCTACGCCCTCTCCTTTATTTTCGCCTACAGTCCCCGCAAGGGGACGCCCGCCATGCGTTGGAAAGACGATATTCCTGAAGAAGTCAAACTGGAAAGACTCCAAAGACTTTTGGATCTGCAAACGGAAATCAGCAATGAGGATCGGCAAAAGATGCTCGGCGGCACGGTGGAAGTGCTCGTGGAGCGATTCAATCGAGACGGATGCCATCTAAAAGGGCGCACCCGCTGCTGGAGCAAAGTCATTTTCGAGGGAGACGCAAGCCTCATCGGCACCTTTCAAAAGGTAAAAATACACGGCTATAGCCATCAGACTCTCGTCGGCGAACTGGTTCGCCCTCCCGCCCTTGCGATGCTGTAATACCAAAAGAAACAAATAATGTCCTATTTGAGCGCGTCAAAGCGTCGAAAATAGGACATTATTTGTTTCTTTTGGTATAAGGGCAACCTTTCCCATGAACGGACAGATTGTTTCGCGTTTTTTCGATAAAAATGACGGTAGCCGGATTTGAACCAGCGACCCGCGGATTATGATTCCGCTGCTCTAACCGCTGAGCTATACCGCCATAAAATATGTGGGGAATTAGCGGGGGTAGGACTCGAACCTACGGCCTTTGGGTTATGAGCCCAACGAGCTAACCACTGCTCTACCCCGCGGTATTTAAGAAAGAACCAATCTAACACGACAAGTGATTTAATCTCAAGTAAGTTCAAAAATATAGGCTCAAAACACAACGCAATCGATTCATCGCAAGCCAGTTGCCACCTTTTTCGAAAGAGACACGCACGCCTCCACAGAGGCGCCTGATATATAATTGCCCACGAGCCGCAGCCGCGGGCATTTTTGCATCGCCTCTTTGACAAATAGATCGAGTCTCTTTTGATAGCCGACATGAAATTGAGGAATCGCTCCCGAGGCCTGCGTCCCATACGACGCGATCGGCGCTTTGACAACGCCTAAATGACGGGCCATCGCTTCTTGCGCCTCTTGAATACCGCCACAGCGCATCATCGCCGTAACACGGGTTTCTCCCTTTCGATTTTGCTGCGGAAAGACTGCCGAATCCCAGATCATTCCAAGCAAAATCTCTTTTTCTCTTGTAGGCACGAGATACCCAAACCCTTTTCTCTTTAAAACATCTCCTTCGTAGACCATATGGACGATAGAAAGATCCGCCGTTTCATAAGGACACGGCAATCCCAAAAGACCGCTTAAAATATGTCCGGGAAGCGCCGCAATGATGCAGTCGGCCGGATAAAACTGCCCTCTTGCACGCACTCCCAAAGGCTCCACCGCTTCTACCGGCGCATTGCACACCACCTCGGCTCCCGATCGGCCGGCAAGCGCTTCGATCAAAGATCCAAACCCCCTTTGCAGGGTCAATAAGCCCTTCTTATTCCCAGGTCGACGGCGAAACGGGAGAGCTTGAAAAAAAGAACCTTTTTCCTGTTCCCAACGCACGAGAAAGGGGAAGCAAGAGCAAATCGACAGTTTTCTTATATCTCCCCCGAAAATCCCCAGAGCCGCGGCGTCCACTAAGATTTCCGATGCCATTTTACCAAAACGACGGCAGGAAAAATCATAAATCGACTCATCTTCTCCCGATCCTTTTTTCGCCACGAGAGAACGGCAAAACGCCCATCCGATCAAAGGCCAAAACGATCTAAGACTGCGCAGGCATCCTCGATGCAAAATAAAACGCTGCGCTGCGCTCGGATCGGAAACGATCATCTCTCCTCCCAGCCCCGCTTCTTCAATCAAAGAGATCAGATGGGGGGATCGAGCCATTTGCAACGTTCTCGGCCCTTTTTCAAATAAAAATCCTTGTTCGGAGCGTGTCTGCATCCATCCTCCGAGCGAGGACTCTTTTTCCAGTACAATCACCTTGGCATCAGGATGCCGTTTTTTTGCATACCATGCGGCGCTTAAAGCCGAAATGCCGCCGCCTAACACTACAATATTCATATTAACTTCGAATAACGTCCTTCTTCTAAATACGCGTCGAACACAGAAGCGATGCGACGAATGAATAACCGCCCCAGGGCTGTCGGCTCTAGCTGCGCGCCACTATTTTTGAGCAGCCCTTGCTGCACAAGCTCTGCCAGACAAAGAGATTCTCGCGCAAAATAAACATCGAACGAGCAGAAGAATTTCTGTTCGAACGATTGTTTATCCACGATGAAATGACACATCAAACTTTGGATCGTCCAACGCCGTATTTGATCGTCTTCGCTTAAAATAAATCCCTTCGCCAAAGGAAGATTCCCCTGCGCGATGGCCTCTTCATACGCTCCGATTTCCTTAGAGTTTTGGAAAAAGCCATTTTCTAAAAAACCGATGGCGCTGACGCCAAAACCCAGCATATCTTCTGCCATGGAAACAGAATATCCCTGAAAGTTGCGGGTTAATTTTTTCTCTCGATAAGCGCGTGCGATGGTATCTTCAGCCAAGGAAAAATGATCCATTCCAAGAGCCAAATATCCTTGCGCCATCAATATTTCCCGCGCCCTCGCATAGATACGAAATTTTTCTTCCGTAGAGGGAAGATCTTTTTCGGGGATCGCTTTTTGGTGAGGTTTTAGCCAAGGCACTTTGGCATAGGAATAAAGGGCAATGCGATCCGGACGCATTTGAGCCAATGCCTCCGCCGTGCGCGCAAAAGAATCTTCCGTCTGCTTCGGCAGTCCATAAATCAAATCGATGTTAATACTGCTAAATCCCAACGCCCTAGCATGCTCATATGTTGTTCGCGTCATCTCTTCGCTCTGACGGCGTCGCACCGCTTCCTGTACGGAAGGATCGAGATCCTGTACGCCGAAACTCACCCTATTAAATCCCAAAGCACGCAGATGAGCCAGCTTCGCCCCCTGATCTTCTTGCACCGTGCGCGGATCGATCTCGATGGAAATTTCTGCATCAACCGCGATCAAAAACCGCTCCCGAAGAACTTCTAACAAAACCGTAAATTGCCCTTCCGTTAAAGAAGTCGGCGTTCCCCCTCCCAGATGAATCTGGTTCACTTTTCTTTTTTGAGAAAAAAGAGCGGAGATGCGCCGAATTTCTGCAACAAGATGGCGTAGATAGCGCTCCTGCACTGCCGGATTGCGATTCAAGACGACAGAACATCCGCAAAAAAGACACATCGAACGACAAAAAGGGATATGGAGATATAACGAAAGAGATTTTTCGGTGGCATCAAATGCAGAAACTTTATCTATAAAACAGTGAGCTTCTATAGGAAAAAATTGGGGCGCTGTCGGATAGCTCGTATAGCGCGGCAGCGCAATATCCATCCGCGCCAGCCACTTTGGATCGATGCGCTCAATTTCCATGGTTACGTCTCCTGCAGCACGCGCACCAAGGTCTGGAGCGCCTCGAAAGGCGAATCGGGCTTCACGCCATGGCCTAAACCGGCAATAAAAGCGAGGTCGCCTCGCATGCTCTCACGCAACGCCGCTGCTTCTTGCTCTATAGCGGCAAGGGGCGCAAATAGAAGATCGGGATCGAGATTGCCTTGCAGCGTCTGGTTTGTTTGTTTTCTCATTTCCGGCAAAGAACTTTGCCAATCCAGGCTCAGTGCGCAAGGAATCTCTCTGAGAAGATCCAGATAAAGAGACAGTTCCCGCATAAAAAGAATAGAAGGAACCTGGATCGTTTCTGCTATTTTGCGATAATAAGGGAGGCAAAATCGCTGAAAATGACGCCGAGACAACACGTTCGCCCAGGAATCAAAAATTTGCACCGTATCCACCCCTTCCGCCACTTGCAAGACAAGAAACGAATGGGCCGCTGCAAAGATCTTATCTAAAAAAGCTTGAAATGTCTCCGGAGATCGATACGCCCATTTCTTCGCTCCCTCCACTCCTCCCTCCACGAGATATGTGGCGATCGTAAAAGGTCCTCCGCAAAACCCAATCAGGGGGACGGAAAGAGTGTTCTTCAGAAGGCGAATCCCCTCCAAAATAGGAAAGAGAGGCTCAAGGCTGCATCCTAAACGCTGCACATCCCAGGGAGTGGCGTAGGGTTTTACAACAGGCCCTTCCCGATAATCCAATTGCAAGCCCAAACTCAAAGCAATCACCGCAATATCGGAAAATAAAATGGCCGCATCCACGCCCAGAAGATCTACAGGAAGAAGCGTAGCTTGCGCAATCAGCTCCGGCGTAAAAAAAAGGGTGCGTAGCGAATGGCTTGCTCGAAGCGCCCGATAAGGGGGTAAAGCGCGCCCTGCCTGGCGCATCAGCCAAACAGGAGGGCGTGCATGATTTTCCCCTTTCAAGGCGTCTAAAAATAAATGTTTTACTTTCTGCACATGAGCCTTTCTACAATCGCATCGACAGTAAATCCAAATTCTTGAGCAAGATCGGCAGCCGGCGCCGACTCTCCAAACCGTTCCATGCACACAGCGATTCCGTCCATTCCAATATACTTATGCCACCCCATCTCTCCTGCCGCTTCAATCGATACGCGAATTCCTAAATCCCCTCCGATCACCGATTGTTTAAATGCCTCCGGTTGTTTTTCAAAAAGAGCCCAGCAAGGCATAGAAATCACACGGACGCTTTGACTGAGTTGTTCCAACCTTTCCGCTGTCTCCAGGGCCAAAGAAAGTTCCGATCCTGTCGCGAACAATGTAAAGTCAGGAGAACGCTGCTCTTTTTTCACAATATAAGCTCCCCTCGCCATTCCCTCTTCATAAGGCACCTGAGTTTGAGACAGCGCAGGGAGGTTCTGGCGCGACAAGACCAACGCGCTCGGCCCTTGATAACGCAAAGCGGCGATCCACGCCATGCGCGTTTCATACGCATCGGCCGGCCGAATCACATGAAGGTTGGGAATGGCGCGCAACGCGGCAAGATGTTCGATCGGCTGATGCGTCGGGCCATCTTCGCCAAGGAAAAGAGAGTCATGGGTAAACTGATAAATCACGGGATAATGAGACAAGGAAGCCAAGCGGATCGCGTTGCGCATATAATCGGAAAAGGTAAGGAACGTACCACAAAAGGGGCGGAACATTCCTAGCAGAGACAGGCCGTTTGCCATCGTCGCCATCCCAAACTCCCGCACGCCATATTTAATATTGCGCCCTTGGAAATGAGCGGTTGAAATTATGGGAAACTCTTTCATCAAGGTCAAATCGGAACAGGACAGATCGGCGGACCCTCCCCAAAGCTGAGGGAGCCATTCCCCCAATTTTTGCAAGATAGCCCAAGAGGCCGCCCTCCCCGAAACCAATGGCTTGATTTCCACGCTTTGCATTAAAGATTCTAGGTCAGGCGGAAGGACATGTTCTTTCATTCGTCGGAACTCTTCGGAAAGGTCCGGATAGTTTTTAGACCATCTCCGAAATAAATCGTTCCACTCCATCTCCAAGGTTTCTTCTTTTTCCAATTTTTGTGCAAAAAAAGAGAGTACGGATTGAGGAATGTAAAATTCTTCTTTAGAAAGACCCAGCGCCTCTTTCGCTAAAGCCACTTCTTCGGCTCCAAGGGGGCTGCCATGTGCCTTCGAGGTTCCTTCCTTATGAGGAGAACCTCGTCCAATGATCGTCCTGCACACGACCAGAACCGGCTTGCTTTGGCGCCGGCGGATCTCGCCGAACACAGACTCCATTTCTTCAAATCGATCGCCGTCGATTTCATAGACATCCCATCCATAAGCGGTGTAGCGAGCTTTTGTATTTTCCGTAAAACACTCAGAGGTAGGACCATCGAGGCAAATATGATTGGAATCATAAATTAGCACTAAATTATCCAGACCGAGATGTCCTGCCAAAGACGAAGCTTCGGACGAAACTCCTTCCATCAGACACCCGTCTCCGGCTACGCAAAATACTTTCCCGCTAAAAAGAGGATATTCTTCTCGGTTGAATTTACTTTTCAAGATCTTCATCCCAAGAGCCATGCCTACGGCATTAGCAACCCCTTGCCCCAAGGGGCCGGTCGTCGCTTCTACTCCATCGGTCAGTCCATATTCAGGATGGCCGGGCGTCTGGGAACGGAGTTGACGAAATCTCTTAATTTCATCCAGAGACAGCTTGAATCCCGACAAATGAAGACAGGCATAAAGCCACATCGAGCCATGCCCTGCCGACAAGACCAACCGATCGCGATTGATCCATTGCGAATGTTTCGGATTATGACGCAGATGCATTCCGTAGAGAAAGGCTCCCAGGCGGGCGCATCCCATGGGCATGCCGGGATGGCCTGAGTCGGCCTTTTGCACCGCGTCCATGGCAAGACCTGCGATCGTACCCGCGATTTTACCCAGCTGTTTTTTTAACTCTTCATCCATAACCCTGCCTTTCTTTTCTCTCTATTTTGAACAAGAGGGGGTATCCTGGCAAGAAGTTCTTGACCAAGAAGGCTGCCGTCAGCCATAATCGCCCTGTCTTATGTTGGAATTCGATAAACTCATTGCAGTCTCTGAAGCGATGCTCAAAGAACGGGGCTGCCCCTGGGTCAAGGAGCAAACGTTTGCCACGACCAAGCCTTATCTTCTTGAAGAAACACATGAGTTGCTGGAGGCGATCGACCTCAATCAGCCGGAAAAAATCAAAGAAGAGCTGGGCGACTGTTTTTATATTCTCGTGTTCCTTGCAAAATACGCGGAAAAAATCAAAGCGTTTACCTTGCCGGAGGTGTTGCACTCCGAATCTGAAAAGTTAATTCGGCGCCATCCCCATGTGTTTGAAGAGGCTGAGGTAGATTCTCCTGAAGACGTATTGCGTAAATGGGAGATCATTAAAAAGAAAGAGGGAAAAAAAAGTCCTCTTGCCGGCATTCCCCCCACGCTTCCTTCTTTGGCGCGCGCGCAAAAGATCATTTCTAAGCTCCGTCGCATGAAACAAGAACCTCCAATTGCTTCAAAACTACAATCGGAAGAAGAATTGGGGGAAAAACTTTGGAGGCTTGTGCAAGAAGCCGAAGGCTTGGGATTTGATGCAGAAAGCGCGCTCCGAGCCTTGTGTCTTCGCTTCGAAGAATAGGAATATACCCAAATAATACCAAAAGCAATTACATTAT
>CAZZLR010000044.1:0-7374 GCA_964655045.1 uncultured bacterium
ACTCAGGAGTGGAAGTTATGAATGGGCCAAATTGCACTCCTCAGCAATCCATGACAGATAACGGGGATTCCCTTGGGCAATTTCGACCTGGACAATTTCTGGGACTTCATAGCTGCACTGCGTCTGGATGGTATTTTGAATAGCATCAAAATGTTCAGAGCCAGTCTTGAGAACGACTTTCACTTCCATACTTTCTTCAATTTTTCCTTCCCATCGATAAATCGATTCGACCTCGAGGAAAATGGAAGCACAGGCAATCAGCCGTTGATCAAGTAGTTGATGGATAATCTTTTTTGCCTCGGTCTTGTCACGGCAGCTCCAAAACACGTAAATCATATCGGCCCTCATTGCTAGCCATCTTAACATGAAACAGTTGGCTCGATCAATCATCCGCCAAACCACCTAATTTTTATTTTAAAAAATCCAGCTTGAGTCTGACGTTACGTCATTCCTTATTATGGAGCCATCCTTTAAAATCAAAGGGATATTGAAGGAGAAGGTTGATGGTTTACACAGTTGCGAAATTAGCAAAAATTTCTGGAGTCAGTGTCCGAACGCTTCACTGGTACGATGAGATAGGGCTGTTGGAGCCTGCTTACCATGGAGCCAATGGATATAGGTACTATGGGGAAGAGCAGCTGCTTACACTGCAGCAAATCTTGTTCTTCAGAGAACTTGGATTCGAGCTGAAGAAGATCGAATCGATCCTGAAAAGAAGCGATTTCGACAGAATGGCGGCTCTAAGTTCGCACCGCAAAGTTCTACAGAAGAACGTGGAGCGGACGAAAAAGCTGATCAAAACTATCGACAATACAATTGAACACCTAAAAGGAATTAAGAAAATGAAAGATCAAGAAATGTATTATGGTTTCAGTAAAGAAAAACAAGCGGAATATGAAAAACAAATTATAGAACGCTTCGGGGAACAAGGCAAGGCGCATACCGAGGAAAGCAAGAGAAATGTCCAGAGTTGGTCTAAGGCCGAATGGGATGCCTCAAGCAAAGAATTCGATGCAATTTGCAAGGATTTGACCGCTTTACTGAAGAAAAATTGCGATTCTAATGCTAAAGAGGTCCTATCGGTTATCCGCCGCCATTACAACTGGCTTAAGCGTTTCTGGACGCCGACAAGGGAATCTTATGCAGGTCATGGCCAATTCATCGAAGAGAGCGAATTGAGAAAAGCTTATGAGGCCTATCATCCTCAGCTTCCTCGATTCATCTCCGAGGCGATCCAAGTTTTTGCAAAAAAAGAATTGTCATAATCCCATAGGGCAGCCGGTCTCTCCGGCTGCTTTTTTTCAATCTTCTTGACCCTAACGCATACGTCATTCCTTATTATGGAGCCATCCTTTAAAATCAAAGGGATATTAAAGGAGAAAGGAATCGATGGCATACACAGTAAAAAAGTTGAGCGAACTCTCTGGAGTGACGGTCAGAACCCTTCATTTTTATGAGGAGATTGGCCTTCTTAAACCGGCTTATCACGGATCCAATGGATACCGGTACTATGAAGAAAAACAGCTTTTAGAGCTCCAACAAATTCTCTTCTTCAAAGAATTGGGGTTTTCCCTGAAACAGATTCAAAAAGTGGTAGGAAGAAGCGATTTTGATCAACTCGCTGCTCTCTACTCTCACAAGAAATCTTTGAGTAACGAATGGGAAAAGATTGGAGCCTTACTGAAGACCATCGATAAGACAATCAAGCACTTAAAAGGAAAAAAGAAAATGAAAGACAAAGAAATATTTGACGGTTTCAACATCGGATTGGTGAAGCTTAAAGAAGGTACGCCCTATTCTGCAGCTGAGAAAATCGTTGTTCAAAGCGTAAAAACCCCCACTAAAGACGCCAAGGATGTCGAAAAAAGAGGCAAAGCCTACTACGATAACATCGCCAAGACGGCCCACTCTCTTTTTAAAGAATTGGTGCACTGCCTCGAAAAAGGATTAGATCCTGCAGCAGCTGAAGTGCAAAAGATCATCAAAAAACACCACGCCTTCGCAGAACAAACCCATTCTGCGACAAAGGAGGTGTACAAAGCTATGGCAGAGTTGTATGCGGAACATCCTGAGTTCCGAAAACAGCTAGATCCCTTCCATCCCAGACTGGCTGTCTTTATGGCAGAGGCAATGAAGATATTCGCTGATCAAGAACTAGCTTAAAACTTAAAAATCCTCCTTCAAAACGAGGGAGGATTCTTTCTAAACATTATGATCGGGAACGGAGACTGCGGAAATATTCAGCCGCATTTTCAGATTCCTGAACAGCAGCTTTTGCTCTGGCAAACATCTCTCTTTCATATTTCTCTATCACTCCTGGCCAATCAATGGGATTTTGCGCAGCTGTCAGCAACGCCGATAACAATCTGGCGTCTTCAAGAACATTATTCCCACCTAAGCCTTTTTCTGTGGGCATAGCATGGACAGCATCGCCTAGAAGGGTTATCTTCCCTGTTGGAACCACTGGAAATCGATTTGAATCAGGAAATTGAGTCGTGCGTACAAGCCAAGGCGCAAAGATTGCTTCAGCTGGAGTATCGGATACCAACTTCTTCAAATTCTCGTGCCAAGGTTCCTGTTCCATCAACTGCTTACAGTGATCCAATATCCGCTTGCGATATTCCAACCTTTCAGTCACCTGATACCAAGGAGCATTGCGGTCTTTGATTTCCTCCGAAAATGCCCAAAAAACTGTAGGACTCCTATCAGCCCGTTCTGAAAAACATACCCCCATGTAATGAGACCCTGGTCCGAGAAAACGGACCAACCCCGTTTTGTTTAGAGGAAGAAGGTTGTTCCACTCTGGTGTGCGATCAATCTGTCCGCCAAAAATCGCCCGATTGCTGTCAATGACCCTTGGAACCGATCCAAGGCGATTGCCGTATACCGACGGTAAAAATTCCCTTACGATGGATCCAGCTCCATCACATCCAACGAGTAAGTCCCCAGAGGCATACGATCCATCATCAAAATAAGCCACGACTTGATTGCCATCTTCTTCGAACAGACGTAAACGCTTATTCCATTGAACATCGATCCCTTCCTGCAAACAATTTCTCATCTCTGAACGAAGAAATTGAACTGCAGCATCCTGCCCTTGTGAGATACTGAAAAATGGCTCCATTTTTTCATTCGCACAAGTAAAGCCATCGCCCACATCGGAAACTTTTGCTAGAGACAAACGATCCATTTGTTCAGGCGTCAGAAGCGCCGCCAAAGCCTTCATTCCAAGTGTGCGAATTGAAATCCGATATCCCTGGGTCCTGCTCGTAGGGCTTTCGTCTCTTTCAAAAACTATGGTCTGAAACCCAGCTTTGACAAGTCCTTGAGCAAGAGCTAGTCCGCCAAGCCCTGCACCAATAATTAGTATCCGATTTTGCATCTCATGTCCTTTGCTTGTCATTTAACCATTGCATTTCTGATTCAAGGAGAGCGATCCCGTATCTCAATGCATTGAGTCGAATCGTTTTGCGAGGCGAATCAGCTATTCCTTCCAATCTCTCTTCGATTTTTTTGTATTCTTCATGGATCTTTTCGACCTTTCTTAATCTTTCTCGCAATAGACGAATCTCTTCCTTCTGATCCTCGACAAAAAACAACTTGAGAAGAAACTCATTACGAGGAGTTTCCTCAGCTGTCAGGCTCGTCTGCCAAGCGTTAAATTCCTCACGGCCAGTTTCTGAAATCGAAAAGACCTCTTTCTTTTTCTTGCCGACGTAAGCGATTTCGGATGTTACTTTTCCTTCACTTGCCAGAACCTTCAGCATGGGATAAATCGTCGAATCGGACTCCCGCCAAAAGTACGCTGTGGATCTTCCCATAAAAGATTTGATCTCATACCCAGTGGCCGGTCCTTGGAGAAGGACTCCCAAAATCGCATACCTCGTTTTATTGACTGATTTCATAATAAATACCCAGCTCCTGGCTATTTTAAAGCAACAACCGATTTACTGCCATACCAATCATTTTTTGAGGGAATTTAATATCAACCTATTGACTCCACCCATGTATAACACGTATTATACCCCTCAATTTATCCTTAAAATTCCGAAAGAGGCTGTTAAATGAACGACTCGAACATGGGCTGGCTCGCATTTGCAAAAACCGCTACTGCGAAGGAAGGCAAAACGGTAGCTTCCGATGGAGCAGACCTCATTCTTGAATGGACGAGAACCGATATTCTTTCGCCTTACTTGGCTGCTTTTAAAAGGGATCTTTCTGATCTTGCAGCTGCCAGGTTATCGGAAAGCGAACTTGCATTTTTAAAAGTGAATCCCGAAGCAGCTTCCAACGAGCTGTTCCTCAGGGGTTGCAAGCCATTATTGGATGACGGCATCGAGAACACTGATTGGCAGAAAGTCCAAGAAGCGATCAGAGGTTCGGTGAAGCAATTCTATCTTGCTGATCTTTCTAAATTCGGACCCGATGTCATCAAACCCCTGTTAAATGACATTTATTTTTGTGCTACAGTCAAGAAACGGGAGGACAAAGAACCTCTTGGTTTCCTCCTGTTTTCCATCACACCAGCCCTTCCTTTCGGCGATGTGAAAGTGATTAACTTCTTTCTACGAGAAGAGAATCCGAGCGCAGATTTGAGAAATATCTTCATGGGACTCGTCTTCAAAATTCTTCCTCAGACAAAGAGGCTTTTCCTTTTTGCCAGACCAACAGATTCAACCGCACTGAAAATGTACGCTGCTATGGGCTTTGCAAAAGATGAAAATCCGTTTGAAGATCCCCATCATCGGATCAATCATCGATACTTAACTGCCCTAGACTACAGGATTGAGAATTCAAAAATTCTGCAGCGGGCTATAGCTGTTTGCCCATAGCTGTATCACTGGCATCCGAGGGAGAGTGGTCCGGGTCGTTGAATGGCATGTCAGAGTAGCCTAAATTTCTGTAAAAATCGACCACATCAGGAGCAGCTTCTGTCTGGAGAACTTTAACTCCTTCCTCTTTGAGCTTCGCCTCGCAACACTTCATCAAATAGGCACCAAGACCATGTTTGCGCTCTTTTTCATGAATCACGATGATGCGAAGAGCTGCTCTATGATTTGGCCAATATTGGATGTGGGCGTAGCCAATCATCATTTTTCCCCGATAAAGAGCAAAATGGCCATGGCCCGGCGCATCAAAAGTCCAAACATAGGGATCCTGGATCGAATTGCGGTTGCAATCGAAGAAGTGCTTTTGTCGAAATTTCTTGGCCGCTTCTTTTTCCTCACGGGTGGCGCATACTTGAAAATGAAGATCGGTCATATCTTTCCCTATGGCAGTCAAAAAACTAGAGTACCATACCGGACAATCGAGAGCAATTTTCTTAACCTATTGACTTTACCTTCGTATAACAAGTAACATTCGTGCAAAAAAATGATTGGATCTTCCCAATCGACTTGAAGAAATGCATGAAATCGCTTTTGACTCGCTTCCTATCACTTTTTCTCGTTTCCTCATCTCTGCTTTGTGCAAATCAAACACAAGATCATTGGAAAGGCGATGAGTATGCTAAGAATTCTGAATCCCAAAAAGCATCAGCTGAAGATTTTATGCAGAACGTACAGTTCAAAGGAACAGAGTCCATTCTTGATGTGGGATGCGGAGATGGGAAGATTACAGCAGCTATGGCAAGGAAAGTGCCTGCTGGAGACGTGATTGGTGTTGATATCTCTTCCTCAATGATCCAATCTGCCCAAAATGCTTTTCCCGATCAAAAAAATCTTAGTTTCTGCGTCGAAGATGCCGCAAAAGTTGATTACGACGAGCGATTCGACCTCATTACCTCGTTCACAGTAATGCAATGGGTCTTAGAACAAAAAACAGCCTTGGGATGTTTTGGAAAAGCCCTAAAACCTGGAGGCAAATTGTGGATTCAAATGCCGACAGGATTACCACAAGCGATGGAAATAGCTCTTGCGAAAACTATAGCTAATCAACGCTGGAAAAGCTATTTTACAACCTTCTCGCCTCCATGGAGATTTTATCAAGCAGATGAATATCAAAACCTCCTTCTAAATACTCATTTTACGCCTACCCGTTTGGATGTGGCAACTAAACATGAACGCTTCCCATCGCGCGCTGCCTTCCATGGCTTTCTGAAGCAATGGTTCCCTTATCTACGGCCCATTCCTGCTGATCAAAAGGATGCTTTCCTTACCGAGCTGCTTGATCATTATCTGACAATGCTGCCTGTTGATGAACAGGGGAGGGTCAGTTTCATCGTGGATCGTTTGGAAGTGGAAGCTATAAAAGCCAGTCGATAGATTCATGACTTGAAAGTAAATATTTTTAGATTATTTAATATTTTAATTTTCAAGACAGAAAAACTATATAAAGCATTTTTAAGTTGACTAAGATTTAATAAATTGGCATGATCAACCTCCCGCTCCAAACGACGAGGATATTGCATGCTTGGTTCCATCTTTCTTTCATGCTGCTTGAACGCGGCCTTCATTGCCCAAACTCCACACCTCATAATCGATCAAATGGATGGCAACGCTATCGATCAAAAGATTGAGATCAGAGTGGAGGGCTTAACTCCGTTTAAGGAAGTAGAGTTACAAGCGAAAGCGTGGGATCAAAAAGGAGATCTTTGGACCTCACACGCCGGATTCCAAGCTAATGATCTTGGCATTATCAATATTCCGACTAGCTCTCCCCTTGAAGGTTCTTCTTACGTATCAGCCGATGCGATGGGCCCTTTTTGGTCTATGTTGCCACCTTCTGGAGACGAAACTTCCAGTTTCAAATGCAAAGATGATACTTTTCTTGCAGAAATTGGAATCGTCGTCGATGGCCAGTTGGTAGACACCCAAGTGATTACGCGTTATTTAAAAACCCCAGGCGTTGAAAAAAGAGATGTGAGAGAGAACGGCTTGGTTGGATCTCTGTTTATTCCCAAATCTGATAGTCCTCTCCCTATCATTATCACATTGAGTGGTTCGAATGGCGGCCTGGGTGAAAATCGAGCCAAGTTAATCGCATCGAATGGCTTTGCAGTATTTGCGCTTGGATATTTTGGGGTCGATGCACTTCCTGTCAATTTGCAAGATATCCAGCTGGAATATTTTGAGAAAGCTTTTGCATGGCTCAAAAGTCAACCAGATGTAGACGCGTCACGAATTGGCCTATATGGCGCTTCAAGGGGAGCAGAACTTTCTTTGATTCTTGGGTCTATTTTCCCTTCTGAGATCTCTGCTATTGTAGCAGTTGTCCCAAGTAGCGTTGTCTATGGTGGTTTGAGTGAGACCCCAGTAAATGCTTGGCTCTATAAAGGGAAACCAGTCGCTCCATTTGCTCCTGTTCCAAAAACCGATTTCACCAATGGAAAAGGGGAGCGCGTGGATAGCCCAGCCAACACTCGGGACAATTTTC